>DASSCX010000269.1:0-7399 GCA_035697425.1 Pyrinomonadaceae bacterium
CGGCAAGATCCTTTCTGGCGGTATTGATTCCAACGCACTGCAACGACCGAAGCGTTTCTTTGGCGCCGCTCGCAACATTGAGGAGGGTGGGTCCTTGACCATCATCGCCACTGCCTTGATAGACACTGGTTCGCGTATGGACGATGTCATTTTCGAAGAGTTCAAGGGCACCGGTAACTCCGAAATTCACCTTGATCGACGCCTCAGCGACAAGCGTCTCTTCCCTGCTATCGATTTGCAGCGTTCCGGAACGCGAAAGGAAGAGTTGCTCCTGAGCAAAGAGGATCTCAACAGGATTTGGGTGATGCGCCGCGTCCTGAATCCGCTTTCACCTGTCGAACAGATGGAAGTGGTCCTCGAACGTTTGGAAAAGGCGAAGTCAAACGCCGAGTTTCTTGCTTCTATGCAAAGCTGATCCAAGGGATGAGGGCGGACGGATGAGGGATGAAAAAGGAAGACCTGACCCTCATCCTTTCGCCAGTCTCGCCTTGCTTTCATCCCTCAGTCCTCATCCTTCATCCCTTAAAAGATGCGCGTAGCGATTCTCTCCTCTGAAGTTGTGCCCTTTGCCAAGACCGGTGGACTCGCCGATGTCGCCGGCGCCCTCCCTAAAGCGTTATGTGAACACGATGTCAACGCAATCGTAGTTCTGCCGCTTTATGAGCAAATTGATCGCGAGTTACTCGAGGATGAGGTAATTGAAGCTGTTCCGGTCGAGTGGCGCGGCGGAACACGCCTCACCAATGTATTTAAAAGCAAGGCCGCGGGAGCGCCAGCTTACCTGATCGACGCGCCCGAGTATTTTTCTCGAAGCTCCATATACGGCTTTGGCGACGATCATGAGCGCTTCGCATTTTTTTCCCGCGCGGCGCTCGCACTTTTCAAGTACCTCGATTGGCAACCCGACATCATTCATAACAACGACTGGCCTTGTGGCTTTGCCGCAATCGAGTTGCGCGCCCGGCGTCGTTACGATGAATTCTACAAACCTACGCGGACTCTCTTCTCGATTCATAACATTGCCTACCAGGGCGCGTTTGATCCGAAAGATCTTTGGTGGCTTGGTTTTGGCGAACAGCCGGAGCGCCACGACTTCATGTTCAAGAATGCGGCGTCCGCACTAAAAGCAGGACTAATCGCTTCGGATGCGCTGTCTACCGTAAGCCGGCGCTATGCGGAGGAAATTCAAACGCCGGAACAGGGATATGGTCTCGACTGGCTCCTGCGCGCGCGACGTGACCGCTTTGTCGGGGTCACCAACGGTGTCGATTACGACCTCTGGAACCCGGAAACTGATCCGCATATCGCTGCCAGTTTTTCGGTCGACGATCTGTCGGGAAAGTTGAAGTGTAAGCTCGATCTGTTGCGCCGTTTTAATCTGCCCCAGGATCCGGAACGGCCGATCATCGCAATCATTTCGCGGCTTGTTGCCCAAAAGGGTTATGACCTAATTCGTAAGATTGCACACCAGATCACCCAGACGGGAGCTTTCTTCATCGCCCTGGGAGCGGGCGCTCGCGAATATGAAGACTTCCTGCAAAGCTGGCACAACCGCTATCCGCGCGAGGTAGGCATATATATAGGCTACGCCGGCGAGCCCCTCGCCCATCAAATCGAAGCCGGTGCCGACATGTTCTTAATGCCGTCGCTCTATGAGCCATGCGGACTGAACCAAATGTACAGCATGCGTTACGGCACGGTGCCAATTGTGCGGGCCACCGGAGGTTTGGACGATACCGTGCAAAACTATGAGGAAAACAGCGGCATCGGAAACGGTTTCAAGTTTCAGGAGTATCGCAGCTCCGCGCTCCTTGAAAAAATACGAGAAGCACTTTACTTTTATGGTAAGCCTGAAGCTTGGCAGCAGATTCAGAAGAACGGCATGATGACGGACAACTCCTGGTCAGCCGCTGCTCGGAAGTATATTGAGATTTATAAGGAGTTAGGCGAGCTCTAACTCCTTTCATTGTGGGAAGCATTAGGAAAACTGTTTAGAACATCAAGGAGATTTCGATGAGTGAGCATGTAAGCGAAGTTAGTGATAGCAGCTTTGAGAAGGACGTGTTGCAGTCTGACAAGCCGGTGCTGGTCGACTTTTGGGCCGCTTGGTGCGCCCCCTGTCGCATGTTGGCGCCAACCGTCGAAGCGGTAGCCGAGAAATATGCGAGCAACGCCCGCGTCGTTAAGCTTAACGTTGATGACAATCCCGGCACTTCGCAGCGCTTTGGGATTAAGGGCATCCCGACGTTGATTCTTTTCAAAGGCGGCAAAGAAGAGGAGCGCGTCGTGGGCGCTACCTCGAAGGAAGCGATCTCGCGGATGATTGATAAGCACGTGAGCGGCGCAGCCACTGCTTAATCGTTAGTCGGCTCGGTGGCGCGAACTTTCCGTAGGTGAACGTTCGCGCCACAACTCTGTTTACCGGAAATTAGTCTTTGTTCCGCACTCGCTCGTTTTTGAACTTTGTACTTTGAACTTGGTATTTTGTTCGCTATCGAGTCTTAATTCTTGAGAGCGAACATCCCGCTCAGGCAAAAGAACAAAGGGCAAAGCTCAAAGTACAAAGCTCAAAAAGATCAACGCTCGATAGAGTTCAGACTCCGCCGTCAGTCATGTCTAAGATTATTGTTGTCATCGGCGCTCAATGGGGAGACGAAGGCAAAGGCAAGATCGTAGATCTGCTTGCCGAACGTTTCGATATCGTGGCGCGCTATCAGGGCGGGCATAATGCTGGCCACTCAGTCCAGGTCGGTGACCAGTCGTTCGTGCTGCACTTACTTCCTTCGGGTATCGTCCACAAAGGTAAGATATGTGTGCTCGGCAACGGCATGGTGATCGATCCGAAGGCTTTCTTTGTGGAAGCCGATCGCCTGGCGCAACAGGGTATAGAAGTAACACCAGCTCGGGTGAAGATTAGTTCGCGGGCTCACTTGATACTTCCCTACCACCGCGCACTCGATCATACGAGCGAAGAACGGCTGGGAAATGAGAAGGTAGGAACAACGTTGCGTGGCATCGGCCCGGCATATGAGGACAAGGCCGGGCGGCGCGGGATTCGCACGGCCGATGCATTGGTCCCTGAGGTGTTGCGCTCGCGTATTGAGCGCAACCTCGAAGACGCGAATCGTATCATCATGGCTTACGGCGGTGAGAAACTTGACGCTGATGAAATCTTTCGCGAAATTTCGCCGCTCACAGAACGCCTCGGAGCGTTCATTGGTGATACAACTCACTATCTTAATGTAGCCGCTTCTGAAGGTCGTTCGATTCTGCTCGAAGGTGCGCAAGCGACCTTGCTTGACGTCGATCACGGTACCTATCCGTTTGTAACCTCGTCGTGCACCACTGTGGGCGGCGCGATTGTTGGCACCGGCCTTGCACCTCATCGGCTGACCGGAGTGCTGGGAATTGTGCGCACGTACACCACTCGTGTTGGTGAAGGTCCCTTCCCCACGGAAATGCTTGAAGGCGAAGCTGAGCTGGGTCACATGATTCGGGAGCGTGGTCGCGAGTATGGTGCTTCCACTGGCCGCCCGCGCCGTTGCGGTTGGTTCGATGCTTTTGCGACGCGCTTTGCTGCTGAGATCAATGGATTTAGTTCGGTGGCGCTGACAAAACTGGACGTGCTCGACGAGCTGGATGAGATCAAAGTTTGCACGGGCTACAAATTGGATGGACGCATCTGCGAGTCGCTGCCGCCCGTGTCGCAGGATTTACGACGAATCGAACCGATCTACGCAACGCTGCCGGGTTGGAAGAGTTCGACTGTCGGCACAACTGAGATGAGTTCCCTGCCGGCGAACGCACGCCGCTATGTCGATTTCCTTTCGGAGCAGATTGGCGTGGAGATTGGGTTGGTCTCAACAGGTCCGGAACGAACACAGACGATCATTGTTCAGGATTCGGCGCTGGGAAGGTGGCTGAAAGACTAGTCCAACGTCCAACGTCCAACGTCCGCTGAAGGTGAGGAGTGTGAATCAAGAAAACGTCGTGTCGATTTGTAATTCAATGTTCGGAGCGAAGACCTTGGACGTTGGACATTGGACGTTGGACATTGCAGTTCGTTAGAATGCAGCCATTCGCCGTTGAAATGATTTTGTGGGCCGATAGCTCAGTTGGTAGAGCAACTGGCTTTTAACCAGTGGGTCGCAGGTTCGAGTCCTGCTCGGCTCAAAATCCTTACAATGATTCAGTTAGTCCGTCTTTCTCCTAAATGGAATAGTCAATCCCTGCGTAGGATTAATCAATCGGCGAAGATCACAAACGCAAATAAGTCTCCTCTTCAACGACTTTCACCTGGGTCAGAAACCAGCAGCGACCTTGTGTGCATAACCCAGTAGGTCGGAGGTTAGACGCGCAAACGATCGGACGGCATACACCGCCGCTCGCCGACGTCGCGTTGAGTCCGCCGGTTTCCTGATAGCGAGGGGTTTTTGTTGAATGCGGCGGAACTTAGACCAAACTGCTACGCGATTAACACATTTTTTCTTCCGCTGCGTCCGGAATACTCCCCAGCTTGATCTTTAAAGGTAATGGGGGAGTATAATGCGCCCCAATCTTACAATTCGGTCAGGGGGTAGCGGCATGAAGTTACAGGTCGCTTGCTTGCTCGTCCTCGCCACGTTCACTTCGGGAGCTGTCGGTCAGCGCCAGAATCTGCCTCGGTCACAAAAGACCGCGTCTGTACCGCGCACTCAAACAATCAGAATCTGTCAGGGCGTTCCGATTCCTGACGGCTACGTCATTGTCGCCTATATGACTTCAACGGCGTGCCCTCATGGCGCATACATCCTGAAAAAGCAAGATCAGTCTGAGCGTTCGTTAGCAGTCAGCCGCAAAGCCTCTGCCTCAACGCCTGACGATTCGGGAACGGGCCCTAACGCGAGTGGAAATCGATCGCTGAGCAGCCGAAACAGTTCGTCAGCGAAATCCTCTCGAGATCGCGAACCGCGTCCGGCGACAGGATCAAACGAGGCGGCTCAAGCGCCCAGCAACGGGCCTCAATCTGCAAACGTCACGTCCGCGGGGAACGTGGCGTCAGCGTCGCGGCCGCGTCTTGTAACTGCGGAGAAATCTCAACAGCAAACCGGCCCACCTACGTTGATTGGGAGCGAAACGGCGCGCTCCCTGGCGCCCCCGAAATTGGCCAACATCGGCGCCCCTTCCCAAACGCCATCCATGGCTACGCCCGAGCCTGCCGCTGACCCAACGCCGGAAGAAGTTGATGAAAACGATATCGTCCGCGTGGACACGATGCTGGTGACGGTGCCCGTCAGCGTGCTGGATCGGCAAGGACGGTTTATGCCCGGCCTTAAACGCGAAGACTTCACGCTGTTGGAGAATGGCGAACAACAACCGATCGCCTATTTTGAAACGGCCGAAAAACCGTTCACAGTAGCGCTGCTGCTCGATACGTCGGCTTCAACGCAGTTTCACTTGGATGAGATAAAGGCGGCAGCCATCGCATTCGCCAAACAACTGCGTCCGCAGGATCGCGTGCTCGTCGTCACCTTCAACAGCGAAGTGCTGTTGCTGACCGAGGCGACGAATGACGTGAACTTGATGGAAGCCGCGATCGAGGAGTATGCGAACACGGGAACGGCCACGCGGTTGTACGATGCGGTAGACCTCACGATTCACGAGCGGCTGAACAGAATCAAAGGTCGCAAAGCGATCGTGCTGTTCACGGACGGCTTGGACACAGCGAGTCAGCAGGCGACCTATCAAAGCACTCTCCATCAGGTCGAAGAATTGGATGCGCTTATCTATCCGATTCAATATGACACGACCGATTACTTGCAGGCGATGCAGGGCGCCGGCAGTGTGACGGTCACGACGACGCAACGAGGTCCGTTCGGCATCACGACTTCGAAGCAAACTTACAACGTGCCGGGGAATGGCGGCGCGCCGCTGCCGGGAACAACCAAGGATGATTACGTTCGGGCTAATCAATATTTGCACGCGCTGGCTGACAGGACCGGCGGCCGTCTGTATCAGGCAAACGACACAAGGCAACTGGCTGACGCGTTTTCCCGTATCGCTGAGGAGTTACGGCGGCAATACACATTGGGCTATTACCCAAAGAGCGCAAATATCGCTGATGGCGAGGAGCGTCAGATTCGCGTGCGCGTGCGCCAACCAAATCTCGCGGTAAGGGCGCGCAACAGTTACGTAAAGTCTTCGGCGAGCCAAAATTAATAAGAGGTTTTTAGGATCCACCACAGGTCCGAGGCTAAGTGCGGGGGCCCCAAACTTTGGAAAGTGGCAAAAGGGAGGGTACTTACGATGAATAACGATCGTGTGGCACGCAATGCGACTCGGGCGCGGTCAGTTTTGGCGAAATCAGGTATGGCCGTGGTGCTGGTCTTGATTTGTTCGATTGCTGCCAGCGCTTACACGCTGGTGTTTCGCGGCGGTCTACGTAGCGAAATACCTGACCAGTTCACGCTGACGCGAACTACTTTAACGTATGAAGTCGCGCCGGGTTTCACTAAGACTATCCTGGTAAGTTTGATAGATATCCCGGCCACTGAACGGGCCAACAACCAGCGCTACGGTAGTTTCTTCAAGCGGCGCCAACAGACTCCGGCGGATCCTCAGTCGCCGCAGGCTTCTCCTCCAGCTGAGCCGCCGTCCCAAGCGGTCAAGACTGTGACTAACAGCGACCTCGCGGCCTTTCGTCAGCGTCGGATTGAAAGCGAGAAAGCTTATGAAAAGCGCCGCTTACAACTCGGTCTGCCTACAGTCGCAGAATCGCGCCGGCGCCAGGCGGCGGAAGAAGCCGATTTTCGGGCAGAGCTGCGCGAACGATCTTTCGCTGCCAAGGAGGAAGAGCGGTACTGGCGAACGCGGGCCCGCGAGCTGCGCACAGAAATCGCCGCGGTGAACAATCAAATTAATTACGTGCGCGGCCGCCTGAACGAAGTAAACGAAACTGCGTCCACCCGCGGCAGTTGGACCAGCACTTATCCGATTTGGCCTGACAACTATCCGTGGGGCAATGGCCGTCGTCGGGGAAACCGGCCGCCACGCAACATCCAATATCCTTATGGTTATCCGAATCAGTACCCTTATGGTTATCCCCAGTACCCATACGGCTATCCGACCGGTCCTTACGACTATTCACGTGAAGCAGACGCACCTGAACGTGATGACCTGACTTACCGGCTGGACGATCTCCTGGTAAGACGCGCCGGTTTGGCCAGCCAGTGGCAGGTTTTGGAAGACGAAGCTCGCGATGCGCGTGTCCCGCAAAAGTGGCTTTTGCCGTAGGACAGCAGCCGGGACTGGATGGAATCGGCTGAACAGCGCTTTTAACCAGTGGGTCGCAGGTTCGAGTCCTGCTCGGCCCAAAAACTTTTCAAGGCAATTCTGAACTGTTCGATCAAGTAATTCCCAC
>DASSCX010000270.1:0-2970 GCA_035697425.1 Pyrinomonadaceae bacterium
GCTTCGGGTTTCGGGTCTCAGGTGGCCTGACCGTTCACCGCGGTGAACCTTGGCCTTTTGAAACCTGCAATTAGAAACCAGAAACCTAAAGCTGAAACCTGAAACCTGAGACCTGAGTCTTGACTTGAGACTTGAGACTTGAGACTTTCAAGTACTTCTGAACCGATCGGTAGCGTCTACGAGCGCATCCACGATTCCCTTTTCAGTCGCGGAGTGGCCGGCATCGGGGATTACTCTGAAATCCGCCTCCGGCCAGGCGCGGTGCAGATCCCAGGCGCTCATCATCGGACAAACCACATCGTACCGGCCTTGAACAATCACTGCCGGAATGTGGCGGATCTTGTCGATGTTTTCGATTAGATAATTGTCCGTGTCAAAGAACGCGTTGTTAACGAAGTAGTGAGCTTCAATGCGAGCGAGTGAAAGCGCAGTGTGCGGCGAGCCGAAGTGGTCGATCAGATCCTGATCGAAAAATAATTTGGAGGTGCTCGCTTCCCAGATTGACCAGGCTTTTGCTGCTTCCATTTGCACCACGTCATCTTCGCTCATCAGACGCCGGTGGTAGGCTTGCAGCAGATCGTCTCGCTCAGCTTCCGGAATGATCTTGACGTACTCTTCCCAAATATCGGGGAATAGAGCACTCGCTCCCTGACCTTCCTGGTAAAACCAATCAATCTCTTTCGGACGACACAGGAAAATGCCGCGTAACACAAGGGCGGTACACCTGTCCGGATGTGTTTGCGAATAAGCCAACGAAAGGGTGCTGCCCCACGACCCCCCGAACACCAGCCACCTGTCGATTCCCAGATGTTCCCGCAAACGCTCGATGTCGGCGACTAGATCCCACGTGGTGTTGTCCTCGAGATTCGCGTGCGGTGTGCTGCGGCCGGCGCCGCGCTGTTCAAACAGCACGATGCGATAGGTCGCGGGATCGAAGAAGCGCCGGTAGTCGGGAACGATACCGCTGCCCGGCCCGCCGTGCAGAAAGACGGCAGGCTTGCCGTTGGGATTGCCACACTGCTCGTAATAGAGCTCATGAATCGGCGAAACCTTCAGTCGCCCGGTGTCAAAGGGTTCGATTTCAGGGTAGTAGGTTTTCATCGGCCCATAATACAAACATCAGGATTAATTTCCATATATCATTTTTCATACCTCATTTGGCATCTTGGTCTAAGGTTTTCTAAAACGCAAAGACGCGAAGATATAAAGGCCGCAAAGAACAACGCATTGAAGCTTTTTGCGCCTCTGCGTCTTCGCGTCTCTGCGTTCTTTGAGCTTAGAACCAGATGAAGAATGAGAAATGGAAAATGATCTTTCCTTGTTGAATAGCTTTCAATCTTCATCCTAAGCCCGAGCTATAGTCAGGACCAAAACAGCAGCAGCGTCAGCCGCCAGCAAAGCCTCAGCGCAAGCAGACACTGTGGCACCGGTCGTAAACACGTCATCCACCAGGAGAACTTTTTCCCCATGGACCAGACGCGGATAACGAACAGCAAAGGCGTTGGCGACTGAAGCATGGCGAGCGTTAGCATCCATTCCGGCTCGATGTCTTTCTGAGTGCGTTGTGCGAACCAGACTATGGGCAACAAACGGCAGCTTCAGTCTGCGCGCCAGTTGTTCAGCAATGATTGCTGCCTGGTTGAAGCCACGCTCTTTTTCACGATCAGGATGGAGCGGCACCGGGATCACTAAAGTCGCCTGATCTAACGGTGGGCGTCGCTGCGCTTCTGCCAGCAAATTGAGAAGGTGCTGCGAGACGTTTGGTTCGCGTTTGAGCGCCAGCACGACAGCCTGCAAAGCGCCGGCGTAGTCCCCACAGGCGCGCGCGACAGTAAAACCGTCTTCGTCACAGCGCCTGCACCTTACGGTTGTCCTTTTTTCAAGCGCTACTGTTCCCAACGATGGTGCGCCGCACTTCCAGCAAATGGTGTCCTGCTCGCTAAAGAGCCGCGTGGCTTGCCAGCATTCGGCACATACGATTCCCACCCTGCGGCTGGAAACGCAACCCTTACAGAGGGCACACGCTTGCGGATAAACGAGCGCCAGCAAACCATCAACAATCAGATCTGTCGCCGTGGTGAGGAACATGGAAAGGCATCGGGTGAGCGGTCAATAAAACAGCTCGGCCTCCCAAATCATTGGGAGGCCGGCATTATGTCATTCAGTTTTTGAAAGTTCTATTCGTCGTCGTCGCTGAGCAATCCGCGCTCTTGCAAGTCCTGGCAACGCACGCAGTGTCGCGCCCATGGTACCGCGTCGAGTCGCTTGTCCGGCAAAGCTTCACCACAGTGCGCACACTTGGCATATTTGCCCTCTTCGATACGCTCCAGTGCTTCGTCGATCAAGTTGAGTAACTTGCGATCATTGTCGGACATCGATACCAGCAGCTCTTTGGTATAGGCATTCGCGGCCATGTCAGCCGGATCCTGAGTCGCCTCGGCGTCTCGCTCACGACTGTAAAGTTCCGCCTGTTGCACTTGGCCGACCAGACTCTCACGACGGCCCAACAACTTGTCGCGGAATACTCTGACTTTTCTTTTTTCCATTATCGTTTCATCCTCCACCCTACTTGTTACGAAGAATGCGAACTGAGAGAGTTACTACTGTGCCAATCACTTTTGATAAGGCAATCCATGAATGATCGTATAAGCCCGGTATAACTGCTCCAACAAAACCACACGAGCCATTTCGTGTGTCAGCGTTAAGCGCGACAACGACCAGCGCTGCTGCACGCGGGCGGCCAGCTCCGGCGAAACGCCATGCGGGCCACCAACTATGAACGCTACCTCTTTGGTGCCCAGATTCTCCCAACGTTGAATCTGAGCTGCGAGTTCCGGTGAACTCCAGTTAGTACCTTCGGGATCGAGCAGCACAGCGACGGCACCGTTAGATAGCCGGTCTGAGATGCTTCTCGAATCTTTAACGATGCCCGCCTTCGTTCCGGCGGCCGAGCTCTCGCGAATTTCTACA
>DASSCX010000271.1:0-16332 GCA_035697425.1 Pyrinomonadaceae bacterium
ACGCAGATCTATGTGCCAATTGTTTCCATGCTGCTGGTATCTTTGGCGTTGAGTCTGATCTTTTATTTGCTACGGAAGTTTTTTTGAGGCAGGCAAGAGAGATAGAAGTAGAAGAAGAAGAAGAAAAAGAGGAGGCGGTCAGATAGTCCGCTTCTTCGACTGAACCCGAAACTGCGAACTCGAAACTCGGAACTCGAAACTCGGAACTTAGGTTATGCAGCTTCCGCGACGCCGGTTTCCGAATACTCGGCAGCGTGCTGGCGCGAAAAATAAACAGCCAACAGAAACGCCAGGAACATTATGAATGAGCCTGTCCAGAAAGTGATTCTGATAGAACGGTCACTCATGTGATGGAACGTGCCCACCGCCGACGGAAAGGCAATGGAGCTGTAGATAAGCACCGCTGCGATGGACGGTCCGACCGCACGCGCCAGGCTGCCAACTGACTGCGTTACTCCCAACACGCTTCCTTGTTCCGCCGCTCCGACGCTTTTCGACGCCAGGCTCGTCAATGCCGGAGTCGAAAGCGAATTGCCCAGAGAAAAGATCCCCCCTCCAATCAGCAACCCCAGCAGCCCTCCGAACTGCGGACCAACAAACGGCACTGCAAAGAGACTTCCGGAAAAGAAGAGCGCGCCGACGATTACGAGTCGCATTTCACCGAATCGTTTTACCAGTTTGCCGATCAGTCCGCCTTGAATGATCACGGAAATGATGCCGACGTAAGCGAACAAATAACCGTTTTGATGGGCGTCGTAACCAAAGCGGAACATCGTGTACAGAGAAAAGGACGTGGTCATGATCGAGAACGCAACGATGAAGAGAAAATAGATGACGAGGACAAAGCCGAGGCGGGGCTGCTTCAACGAGCGAATCAGTTGTCCGAAACCGCGGCCCCCGGCTGCGGAAACACGCGCCGGGTGATCAGGCGTAACTGTTTCCGGAAGAGTGAAGTAGAGCAAGACCGCATTGGCGAAACACAATCCCGCCGCAAAAAGAAAGGGCACCTGGATCCCCCAGCGACTCAAAATGCCGCCAAGCGCCGGGCCGAAGATAAAGCCCAGGCCAAATGCAGCGCCGATTAAGCCCATACCCTTCGCGCGATCTTCTTTGGTGGTGATGTCTGCGATGTAAGCCTGGGCCGTGGAGATGTTGCCACCGGAAATGCCGTCGAGGATGCGACCGAGAAAGAGCATCCAGAGCGTAGTGGCGAAGCCGAGGATCAGAAACCCGATGCCCGTGCCGATGATCGAAATAAGCAGTATCGGTCGCCGGCCATGTTTGTCTGAGAGCCGGCCCAGTACGGGCGAAAAAATCAACTGCATGATCGAGTAGGACGCGAAGAGCAATCCGACTGTGCGCGGTGTGCCGTTGAATTGCGTGCCTTCGGTGTAATAAGGGAGGACGGGGATTACGATGCCGAAGCCGACCAGGTCGATAAAGACCGTTGTGAAAATAACGACCAGTGGGGAGCGATTCATAGTGGATGGTCGGAAGTCAGTGGGTTGAATTATCGGGTGATTGAATCATTAAGTCATTGGATGATTGAGTCATTGGGTCATTGGCGAGTTCCGATTTCCGATTGCCCATTCACGATACAGTCGCTACCGATGACCCGATGACCCAATGACCCGATGACTCAATAACTCAATGACTCATGATTCAATCAAGTTAACGACGGCGGCCTCCGCTGCTCAGCGCCAGATCGATCGAAGCGATCCCGCCGCCAGAGATCAGGAGCGCGAGCGACATCGCTAAGAGTGCTAAGGGATACTCGAAGCCTTTATTAGAGGAAAAAAAAGCAGGCCAGTGAACTCCGACGACCGCCACGAACATGACGCAAGCGAGAAAGAAGGCGCCTACGCGCGTCAGTAGACCAAACAGCATCAGGACGCCGCCAATCAATTCTGATAGTGCGGCAGCGCCCATCCACAGCCAGGCTGGTTTCATGAAGGGATAGGGCGGCGGGAATGAAATGAACTTTGAGAACCCTGGGCCTTGCCAAAGGCCAAGGACCTTTTGGGCACCATGTGCGATGAAAACTGCCGCCAGCGCCAACCGCAGCGGAATTGTGATCCAGGTGTGTGAAGTTGCGATGATTCTGCGAAACATTGTGTCACCTTTCAAATGTCAGTTCTGAAGTTTGAGCATAGTACGAAGTCCAAAGTCCAAAGTCCAAAGACCAAAGAGCCAGATTCACCGACTTCCCACCCTTCGTAGTAAAATGACGCACTCCCAATGTCCCCCCGCGCAAATCAATACAAGGACCAACACGATGCACTCAGGCTGCTACCCTGTTCTTAAGTTAACCATCGCGCTGATTGTTTGTTCGCTTACAGTTGCTGCTCAGCAAGCAACATCTCGCGGGGTCGCACCCGAAATCGCCTTCAATGTTTCGATGAGCAAGCCGCACACTCACATGCTGGAAGTTGAAGTAAGAGTGAAGCGGCCGGCGGGCATGCAAGTGCCGGCCGAAGATTTTTTAGTGATGCCAGTTTGGACTCCGGGCTCTTACCTGGTGCGCGAGTTTGCCCGCCACGTTCAGGATTTTTCAGCAGCGGATTCTTCCGGGCGTGCCTTGCAGTGGGAGAAGACAAACAAAAACACCTGGCGCATCGTGACGGCGGGCGCCCGCGAATGGCACGCGTCTTACCGGGTCTATGCGAACGAACTTTCGGTGAGAACCAACCAGCTCAATTCGGATCACGCTTTCTGGAACAATGCAGCGCTTCTAATGTACCTCGACGGATTTCTCACCGCTCCTTCGACGTTGCACATTCTGGCTCCGCAGCCCTGGAAAGTAGCCACCGGTCTGCCGGCGGCAGGTAAGAACACTTTCCGGGCAGAGAATTTTGATGTTCTCTACGATTCCCCAGTAGAAGTCAGTAACTTCAAGACCATCTCGTTCACAGTCAAAAACGTACCGCATCGGATCGTGATCGATGGTGAGGGAAACTACGACTCGGAAAGACTGAAGCGTGACGTGCAGAAGATTGTTGAGGCATCCGTCGAGTTGATGGGCGGAGAGATCCCTTATCGCGATTACACTTTCATCACACACTTGCGGGCTAACACTGGTGGGGGTCTGGAGCACTTGAATTCGACGGCGCTAGGCTTTTCCCGCTTCAGTTTCCAGCCGGAAAGCAGTTACCGAGGGGTTCTGGGCACAATCGCTCATGAGTTTTTCCATCTCTGGAATGTAAAGCGAATTCGGCCTGATGCCCTGGGGCCGTTCGATTACACCAAAGAGAACTACACAAAACTGTTGTGGGTGGCTGAAGGAGTGACCTCTTATTACCAGGATGTGATTATGCGACGTGCGGGACTGATCACTGACAAGGAGTTTCTGGAAACGATCGCCAAAGCCTTTCAGAGTTATCAAAGAGTGCCGGGACGGCGTGTCATGAATGCGGAAGAGGCGAGCTTTGATACGTGGATCAAATACTACCGCCAGGACGAGAACTCGGTAAATTCGCAAATCGATTACTACGATAAAGGAGCAATCCTGGGACTGTTGCTGGATCTGGAAATTCGCAAGTTAAGTCACAATGCAAAGTCTCTCGACGACGTGATGCGAGCGCTCTACACCGAATTTTTCAAGCAGGGCCGCAACTATACGCCGGCAGACTTCCAACGGCTTTGCGAGCAAATGGCCGGCGCTAGCCTGGATGACTTTTTTGCGCGCTATGTTCGCGGGCGCGAAGAGCACGATTACAATCGAGCGCTCGCGGCCGCGGGGCTGCGGCTAAATACGAGCGAGGCGAGTGGCGGAGCGAAGGCAACCGAAAAAGCTTATCTGGGTGCTGATTTGAGGCAGGAAGGTGATCGCCTGATGGTGTCGCGAGTGCTCGAGGGTTCTCCGGCTTATGAACAGGGTTTGAATACGGGCGATCAGATTGTTGCCTTTGACAACATGCGCGTGAACCGAGACTTCTTTGATACTCGCCTGGCTGAAAAGCACCCCGGTCAACTTGTAAGCCTGACCATTTTTCGCTTTGATGATCTCAGCGCGTTGCCGATTAAACTAGGTTCGGTGAGCGACGCTGTCTACCGGATCGTTCCGGCGGAAAAGCCAACGGAGGAACAGCGGCGGATCTACGGATCGTGGATCGGGATGAACTAGGGCCATTGCCGATTGCGGATTGGCGATTAGCGAGTCAAAATTCACCAATCACGATTCACGGCTTACCATTCCACTGTTTGAAATCGGCAATCGCCAATCGGCAATCGAAAATCCTTCTATGTCCCTTTCATTCGAGAACATCAAATTCAAAGTTGAAGACCGTGTGGCGCAGATCACGTTCGCGCGACCGCCGCTGAACATTTTCAACATCGCAATGATGCGCGAGATCGGCACGGCGCTCGGATCTTTGACCGAGCAACGCGACATCGTGGCTATCGTTTTTGCAGCTGAGCCGGGAGCTCGGGCTTTCAGCGCCGGAGTCGCTGTCGAAGAACATGTCGCGGAAACGGTCTATCAAATGTTGGACGGCTTTCATGGCATTTTTCGCCAACTCGAACAACTTGCGCGGCCTGCAATAGCGGTGGTGGAAGGCTCTGCCCTCGGAGGCGGTTGCGAGTTAGTCTTAGGCTGCGACATCGTAATCGCAAGCGAGCAGGCACGCTTTGGACTACCGGAAATTAAACTGGGCGTGTTTCCTCCAGTGGCGGCTTTGCTCTTACCGCGGATTGTTGGCGATAAACGTGCTCGCGAACTGATTCTGACTGGAGAGATGATTGACGCTGCTGAAGCACTGCGCCTTGGCCTCGTAAACCATGTCGTACCGGCGAACGAGTTAGAACGGAAGACGCGCGAAGTCCTGGCCCGGCTGCGCGAGCTTTCTGCTACAGCTTTGGAAATGACTCGCAGGGCACTCGATCTCGGTAACGGCCGCACCATCGACAAAGCGCTGAAGCAGGTCGAAGACATCTATCTCCATGAATTGATGAAGACCAGCGATGCTGGCGAAGGCATCAGTGCCTTTATAGAAAAACGCAAGCCAGTCTGGCGGAACAGGTGAAGTGGCGAAGGAAGAAGGGATGGGGAACAAGGGGATGGGGGACACGGAGATGGGGAGACAAGGGGACGCGGAGAAGCGGCGAATAGTGACAAATAAGAGAGTCCTACCAAAGCTCTGCTCGGTATTGCTGGCTTTAGTGATTGCCGGCAGTGGCGCCAGCGTCGCCAATGCAAACGCGCAGCGGCGCCGCGCGCCAAGGCCCACGCCGCAGGCCAGTCACGCCAGTGAGACTATGTCAGCTGAGGCACGCGAGTTGGTTGAGCGTGCGATTGACGTTGCCTGCAAGGAGCGCCGCAGAGATCCCAAGGGAAGCGTTCCCATCGATGAGATGCAAGGTCGACCCTCACTTCCGGTGCGTAGCGCTGAAGCCATCGCCGGGTCGGCACGGGCGCAGCGTTTATTACCCCTGGCGAAAGATCTCGTGATCGAATCTCTTAACCGGCTAGCTACTGAATACAAACTTTCCTCCCGGAGTTCGCGCCTGAAATTGCAACAAGCGATTCAGCGGGTGCGGCTGGTCAGAAGAATTCGACCGGACATGGATTCGCGTGATAACGCCTCGGTGCTGATGAGAAATCCGGTGACCATTACCTTCGGCACGATTTTTCTGGCAGGCCTGCCGTCTGACGAAGCGATGATCAGCGTGCTTGGCCACGAGCTGGTGCACATCGCGGATGGAGATCACGAGGCGTTGCAGGCATTGTATCGCGCGGTGGGGAAGCGCGCGTCAAGTTTGACTGGTTTGGATATTCGGGCGCAACGCGCTGAGGAACTAACTTGTGACGTGATCGGAGCCCTCGCAGCGCGCAAATTCGTGACCGCCACACCCGATTACGATCCCTTGGCGCGCAGAGTTTCCCGGGCCGTGGCGCACAACTGCGTTGTCGAAGATGAAGGTGATGAAGATCATCTCTCGCCGCGCAATACCATCCGGGCGCTGCTCTCGCTCAACCCGGCATTGACTCAGGAACTTGTTTACGGTCGGGAAGAGCGCGAGTGATTGAGTGATTGGGTAATTGAGTGATTGAGTGATTGAGTCATTGAGTCATTGATTCACGAGCCATGGATTATTGGATCAATGCCCATAGCCCAACCCATCAATCACTCAATGACTCAATGACTCAATCCCTCAATGACTTCGTTGACAACCACTCGGCCGCCTCCCTATCATCCGCTTGTTTTTGAGGCTTTTTGTGATCGATTGAGCCTTAGCATTTCACCAGTGAACAGCCGATGAAAAGCCTCGACAGAGATGGGCAGCGCTTCCGCTCAAAGCAACGGTGGTTCGGAGGTTTGAAAAACCTCAGAGTAAGAATCACGTCAATATTTATCTTTACAACATTAGTTCTGCTTGCCGCCGCCGGCTGTCAGACGATTATGGATCGCCGGGACGTTCGGCCCCTCGTGCTGCGCGATGTTCCCGCACAGCGACTCGCCTTCCGTTTTGAACCCGACATCGGAATGCCTGAGGAAATAAAGCTGGACGAGAGTGACGAGAAGCTGGCCGCGATTCAAACGGATTTCAGCACACACCGGCCGGATGATGCCTTGCTCCGCACCGTCCTCTCTCCCGATGGCCAGCGTGCGCTTGCTTTGTATGGAACTGAGAGCGAGCCGAGTCCAAACTTTCGTATCGATCTTTACGCGGCTGACGGAAAATTCCTGCGCAATCTCACGCCGCCTGAGCTGTCGTGTGTCTTTCCGGAAACAGTAGCCTGGTCAGGCGACGGAAATCTTATTGCGTTCATCGCGCATCGCAGTGCCAAGCCGGCAGCTACGCCGACACCACCTCCGGGTGTTGCCCTTCCGGAGCCGACTCCCGATGAAGCACAGCCGACGCCGACTGTAGCGCCCACGTTCGCTCCAGTTGCAACTTTTAGTACGGAGCAAATCTATCTTTGCAATCGCGACGGTTACGATCTGCGGCCCTTAACTTCACGCGCTGGGCTGATCTATTTTTACTATGCGTGGGCGCCGGACAGTCATGCCCTGGTTGCCCTCGCGTGTCGCGAACCGGAGTGGGCGGAGCGAGAAAAGGCTTACAAGCTGCCGGCAGGGCGACCGCGATTGCTAACTCTAGATGGACAAGAGCGGCTGCTGGATGATGAGTTGACGGAATGTCTGCCGGCCTGGTCTCCCGATTCGGCAAAAGTGATTACAGCCTTCGACGTCGACGTCGGTATCTTTGATGCGGCGACCGATAGACCTACCCAGGCGCGCATTCGTTTGCGCGACGCACTCATTGCCGCCTCCTTTGCTTACGAGAAAACCATTACGAAAAAAGATGGTGATAAGTCGAACACTTCACCGCCCAGCGGCGCGCCCCCATCCTTCAATCCCATCATCCGAGTGGAATGGACGAGTCCGGAAAGACTCTACCTCCAGACCGCCTACATTCGCGTCTATCCAAACGAATCCATCAACACATTTCAGCGTTGGCATCGCATGACTTTAAGTCCTCAAGCTGCAGTGCTGAAGTAACCAGGGCTATTGCCGCTTGCGGATTGCTGATTGCTGATTGCTGATTGGATCGGTAACGAACAAAGCACCAAGAATCGGCAATTCGCAAATTTTGCAATCACCAATTCGAGGCCACTTTTGTTGCATTTTGGAACGCAGAAAGTTTTCGCTACAATCGAACCGTGCATCGTGGAGCGAACCGGCCAGCGTAAATCGTGAATTGCGGTTGCCCGAAAACCCCAATACGCTTGACGATCTTGATAATTCTCCCCGGATTGTCACCTGCTCATTACGATTTACGATTTACGATTCACGATTCACGATTCACGATTGACGATTGACGATTTCCGATTAACGACCCTTCATGACCCCCGAACGCTGGCGACAAGTTGAAGATATCTTTCAGGCGGCGCTCGATCTCAATGCTGAGGAGCGAGCTCGCTATATGTCTGTCGCTTGCGGGGCTGACACAGAACTCAGGCGCGATGTTGAGTCGCTCCTACAGCAGCATGAGAGTGGTGGCGGTCAAACTTACTCCGCCGATAAGGACGTGCTGGAGTCGCTCGAGGAGTTGGAAGATCCTCTTCTCGGCGTGCGCCTCGGTGCCTATCTCATCGAACGGGAAGTAGGGCGCGGTGGCATGGGCGCGGTATACGAAGCGCGCCGCGTCGATCAGGAATTCGACATGCGCGTGGCCATTAAATTGGTCAAGCGGGGCATGGATACCGACTTTATACTCCGTCGTTTCCGCCGCGAACGGCAGATCCTCGCAGCACTAACGCATCCAAACATTGCGCTCCTGCTAGATGGCGGCACAACTGCCGACGGTTTGCCTTACTTCGTGATGGAATACATCGAAGGGCAGCCGTTGTATCGCTACTGCGATGAACACCAACTCAGCATTTCCGAACGCCTGAAGTTGTTTCAGTCGATCTGCGACGCCATCCATTACGCCCATCAGAAACATATCGTCCATCGCGACATTAAACCGTCGAATGTATTGGTAACTGCTGAGGGTGTCCCCAAGCTGCTCGATTTCGGCATCGCTAAGTTGCTCAATCCCGATATTGCCGGCGACATGACGCACGATCCTACCGCTACAGCCATGCGTTTGATGACGCCTGAATATGCTTCGCCGGAGCAGGTGCAGGGCGCTCCTACATCGCCGACCACAGACGTCGACTCGCTGGGTGTGTTGCTGTACGAATTGCTAACGGGTCACCGGCCCTATCGTCTGCGCAATCGGGCGCCGCACGAGATGGCGCGCGTGATCTGTGAAGAGGTGCCGCCGCCCCTCAGTGTGGTGATAACGCGTCCCGACGACTTGCTGCCGAGCACTGACCCGGTGTCTGAGGATGCGACGACCTTGACCGCGCTTTATACAGCGCGCCGCGCCACCCCGGAAACGCTTTATCGCGAGTTCGCCGGAGATCTGGATGAGATTGTGATGCGAGCGCTACGCAAAGAGCCGGAGTGGCGTTACCAGTCCGTCGAACAGTTGCGCAATGACATCACTGCTTATCTTGAAGGCCGGTCTGTCTCAACTCTTCCCGATGCCCCGTTTGTTGCCGTAGGCCCGAAATTCGATCCCAGCAACCAGGAAAACTCACTGGCAGTATTGCCGCTGAAGTTATTCGATTTGGATCAGGGAACTGACTCGGGTCCGGAATATCTCGGCACCGGTCTGGCAGATGCTTTGATTGCGCGCTTAGGTGGGGTGAGACGTTTTGCCGTGCGCCCAACCAGCAGTGTTCTTCGTTACGGCACTGACTCTGATCCACTGGTTGCGGGCCGGGAGCTGGGCGTCGCTTTCGTACTTGACGGCCGAATCCGGCGTGCTGGGGATCAAATTCGCGTAACCGTGCAACTGCTGAACGTCCAGAACGGCACCGCAGTTTGGGCCGGACAGTTTGATGAAAAGTTTACCGACGTTCTCAGTCTTGAGGACGCGATTTCGGCGAACGTTGCCGAATCGCTGGTGCCACAACTCACCGGTGACGAGCGCCGGCGACTCGCCAAGCGCGGCACGAATGATCCACAGGCTCATGAAGCTTACCTACGCGGTCGCTTCTACTGGAATACGTTCACCGAAGACGGTTTTGCGCGGGCCATCGTTTGTTACCACCAGGCTATCGCGCTTGATCCTAACTACGCGGTCGCTTATGCGGGCATCGCTTCCTATTACAACTGGCTGGGAAGTTTTACCGTCCTGCCGTTTGCCGAGTGTGCTGCTGCGGCCCACGAAGCAGCCTCGACTGCAGTAGCAATTGATCCCGCACTCGGCGAAGGCCACGCCGCCCTGGGCCAGGCGATCCTTTGTCGTGATTTTGCCTGGGCACAAGCCGAGCGCCAATTGTTGAAAGCGATCGAATTAAACCCGGCCTATTCAGTGCCACGAATTTACTACGCGCTGCAACTGGGCATGGAAGGGCGCTTCACCGAAAGTTTGCGCGAAGCTTATATCGCACGCGACTTAGATCCCCTCGCAATCATCTCCCGTTTTACAGTGGTCTGGTGCCTTTATCACTCACGCCGCTTCGACGAAGCGTACCGGATCGCGCGGGATACTCTCGACGCGGAACCGCAAAACCTGATGATGCTCTACGGGCTGAGTTTTGTTCTCAGCCGCCTGGGACGACACGACGAAGCGATTGCGGCCGCGCTTCGCGGCGTCGAGCTATTGGGGAAAGCCAGTCACACGTTAGGGCGCCTCGGTGCGGCCCACGCCGTCGCCGGCCACACAGCGGAAGCCGAAGCCGTGCTCAAGGATATGGATGTAATTTCCGCGCATCGTTACATCTCTCCGTATCACCAGGCATTAGTCTATTGCGCGCTCGGACGGTTCGAAGAATCTCTCAATCATCTTGAGCGCGCGCACGAGACGAAAGATGCGAAGATACTTTGGGTAGGCGTCGATCCGGAACTCGATCCCTTGCATGGTCATCCGCGGTTCAACGACTTACTGCAAAAACTGGATCACCGCCTTGCAGCCTTGCCGCCACTCCCGGCGCATTCGCACACTGGTGAAGAGTCGATTGCCGTATTGCCGTTTCGCGTGCTCGGCGAAGCTGCGCAGAATACCGGGGATGAGTATTTAGGCGTTGGACTGACCGACGCGTTAATCACTCGTCTCAGCAATGTGCAACGCTTGATCGTCAGACCGACCAGCAGCGTGCTGCGCTTTCGCGGTGTGATTGCTGACCCGCTCATTGCTGGACGCGACCTCGGTGTTGATTACATTGTCCACGGTAGTCTGCGTCGTCTGGGCGATCATCTCCGGGCGTCAGCGCAGTTGTTGAGCGTAGGAGAAGGCGTGACGCGTTGGGCCGAACAGTTTGATGAACACGCCACCGACGTCTTGCAGATCGAGGATTCAATCTCTGAGAGGGTAGCGGGTGCGCTGTTGCCGCAATTGACGCGCGATGAAAAGCGACAGCTATCCAAGCGCAGCACGGAGATCCCGGAGGCTTTCGAATCGTATCTGCGCGGGCGTTACTACTGGAACACATACACTGTGGCCGGGTTTGCCAAGGCTTTTGAGAGTTATACGCACGCTATCGAACTCGATCCTGATTACGCGCTCGCCTACACCGGAATCGCGGACTACTACAACTGGCTCGGCGTTTTTGGAATCAGGTCTTTCGCAGAATGTTCTGCCGCAGCCAAAGAGGCGGCGAGCAAAGCTGTCGCACTCGATGCGACTTCGGCTGAAGCGTATAGCGCTCTCGGATTTGCTACCGCCTGTCACGATTTCGACTGGGCCGTGGCCGAGGGTCACCATCGCCGGGCCATCGAGATAAATCCAAACTACGCGACTGCACATCACTGGTACGGGTTTCACCTGGCGATGTGCGGCCGCTTTGATGAAGCGATTCGGGAAATGTCTCGTGCGCGCGAGTTGGATCCCCTCTCACCGAGCATAATGCAGGCATTGGCATGGTGTTATTACCAGGCGCGCCGCTTTACGGAGGCGATTACTACTCACCAGAACATGCTGGAAGCCGCGCCCGATTTTTCCCTCGGTCTGGCGACATTGGCCTGGACCCTGCGACACGTGGGCCAGGTTGATGAGGCGGTGGAAATTGCGGAACGCTCAGTTGCGGTGTCAAATGGCCCGCTCCTGCTCGCCTCTCTGGGAGCCACTTACGCTGCCGCCGGAAAGGTTGAGCAAGCGAGGAAAATTCTCGAGCAGTTAAATGATATCTCGCAAAACGAGTACGCTTCGCCCTACCAACGAGCACTGATTCATGTGCGCTTAAATGAGCGGGAAACAGCACTATCGCTGTTACGTGAGGCTTATGTGGTTAACGACGGTTGGCTGGTTTGGATGGGCGTGGAACCAGAACTCGATCCGCTCCGCGGCGAGCCGGAGTTTGAAGAGCTGCTGATCAAGACGCGTAATCCGGCGGTTGGTCGTGATGTCATTTCAGCGCAAGCAGCCGCCGCCGCCGTGGCTAAACGCAGAAACGAGTTGCGTGCTACGAGTGCGCCCGTAACTTCACCGGTTCCCGTTCCGGCTGAGCAGACGCATGCCGGTATTAATGAAGAAGCTCGCCGGCTTTACACTGCCGGTCGTTACTACTCAACGCGCCGCAGCGCCGACGGTCTGAAGCAAGCGATCGAACGACTGGAGCGCGCAGTGGAGCTTGATCCGGACTTCGCCCTGGCACACTCTGAACTCGCCGATTGTTATGCGCTGCTTAACTGGTTTATCGAACCCCCGCCTGCTGAAGCCTGGCAGCGTGCCAAGGAATCGGCCACCCGGGCCGTCGCCGCGGATCCGGAGTTAGCGGAAGCGCATGCGTCGCTCGGGTTTGTCAGGCTGCATTACGATCGGGATTGGGCGGACGCTGAACGCGAGTTGCGAAAAGCGATTCTACTGCGACCCACTAACCAGGTTGCGCATCGCTGGTATGCCTACAGTCTCTCAGCCATGGGGCGCCACGATGAAGCGGTAGTGGAAATCGAACGGGCGCGGGACATCTCGCCGCAATCGGCGGTAATCGCCACGGCTGTCGCAAATGTGCTTTTCCTGGCGGGGCGTTACGACGAAGCGATCGCGCAGTGTCTCAAGGCGCTCGATCTGGATCCAGGCGCAGTGGCTGCGCACACGATCCTGCGTTGGGCCTATGAGAAGAAGGGCATGCACAGCGAAGCACTGGCGACTTTTGAACAGGAGCGAAGTTTTGCTGGCGACACTCCGACCACCCGCGCGAAGCTGGCCCATGTGCTGGCGGCTGTGGGACGTCACGACGAAGCGCGCGAAATGTTGGAAGGAATTCTGGCGCGGCGGCAGGAGGAGTGGGTCACGGCTTACGAGATTGCGATCATCTACGCCTGGCTGGGCGACAACATTAATGCTTTGCGTTGGTTGTCGCAGGCGGAGCGAGAACACGCCGTCGGGTTCACCTTCGTGCGCGTTGATCCGCATTTGGAAACACTCAGATCCGATCCTCACTTTATAGACCTGTTGCGGGGCACCGACAAGACTATCCCGTGAAGTTCCGAGTTTCGAGTTTCGAGTTTCGAGTTCCGAGAGTCGCGGCTATGGCGCTCCTGTGACCCGGTAATTTGATCCGGGGGGCGGCGCGCTTCGCGAAACTCGTAACCCGGAACTCGGAACTCGAAACTCGGAACTCGAAACTATTTAAAGCCGGTCATATAATTCGCCCGCCGTGACGACTAATGATTGGGACAACGAACGGATGGAACTCGCGGAGCTGAAGCCTGAGCTCGAAAGACTTCATGTCGCCAGTTTTGGCTGGGCCCTTAGCTGTTGCCAGCGCGATCGCGCAGAGGCGGAAGATGTCCTCCAGTCGGTGTATTTGAAGATTCTGCAGGGCAAAGCACGTTACCGTGGCGAAGCTAGCTTCAAGACCTGGCTCTTTGCAGTGATCCGGAAGACCGCTTTGAATGAGCGACGCAGCAGGACACGCCGCATGTTGCGAGCGCTGATCGGATTAGATCGTGAGCGCAATTGCAATGCAAATCATTCTGAACCTAATGCGGAATTTGAGCGGTCAGAACGTCAGGGAAGATTTCTGCGAGCGCTGGCCTTGTTATCCCCGCGGCAAAGAGAGGTGTTGCACTTGGTTTTCTACGAAGATTTAAGCCTGAAGGAAAGCGCAACGGTCATGGGCGTTTCAATCGGCAGTGCCCGCCAGCACTACGAGCGTGGAAAAAAGCGGTTGCGCATATCATTCGAAGCTACGGAAGTTGATTATGGAGTTAGTTGGGAACGAAAGCAGAATCCGGGCGCTGTTTCTTGAATTGAAAGGGACAGAGGAGCTCGCTACACCGGCGTTCACGAGTGTTTGGCAGCAAACGCAAACAAAACGTGAAGCGTTGCCGGCCACGCGGTTAAGAGCGCCGTTAGCGTTCGCTACTGCTAGTCTGGTTGTGGTTGGTTTTGCTTTCACCTTTTTCATCTGGTCAAACATCCTTAGCCCGGAACAACACCTGGTGATAAATCCCGTTCCGGTTTGGGCCTCTGCAACTCGGTTACCTTTCGTAAGCGGATCGGGATCTGTCACGGATGTTGCCGTCAGCGTCCGGCACAATCACTTCAGGCCAACACGCAATCGGCGCCTGCTCGCAGCACGCCAGCCGCTCGCTAAAGATCCCCCACCGCAACTTAGTAAAGCTGCGGTTTGGCAATCACCGACAACGAGGCTCCTCCAGTCGCCCGCGGATGATTTGTTGCTCTTAACGCCGCAGCTCACGCAAGCCGTCGTCGAGCTCAAATCATTCCTGCCAAGTACCGAAATGAAGGAGACAAAATGAAGAAGGGAATTGCAATTGCTGCTGCCACATTCGCCGTTGCGACCCTGTTAAGCGTTTCCGGAATTTATGCGCAGCAGCGAACCCCGCGGCCCGTTGCTCCGATACCGCCTGAACCCAGCGTGTCGAGCGTGCCCAGCATGCCAGCGATTCCACCGCAGCCCGGCGTTCCGGCAATTCCTGAAGTGGATCCGCTAGGCGATGTCATGTTTCCGCCCCACCTGATCATGCGTCATGCGCGAGAGCTGGCCCTCACTGATCAGCAGAAGGCCTTCATGCGCGGTGAGATTCAAAAGACGACTACACGCTTTAACGATCTGCAATGGCAACTACAGGACGCGATGGAAGCCTTTCACGACACCATGAAGCCACATTCCATCAACGATCAGCAGGCCTTGGCGCAACTCGACAAGGTGCTCGACCTGGAACGCGAGATCAAACGCTTGCACGTTGGCATGGGCATCCGTATTAAGAATCAGTTGACTGTTGAGCAGCAGGAAAGGTTGCGACACTTGCGCCTGCCTCCACGTCCCGAAGGTATGCCGCATCCCGCCGTCCCGCCGCGGCAAGGTGGGCCACCTGATGGTTATCCGCAACCTGCACCTCCACCGCCGGCTCCGTAGGCCCGCGCAGTGGTTCTGAGAGATTTACCCCAGAGAAAGGGAGAACGGTTAATGCCTTCGTTATAGTGCGCCGACTTGTCGGCGTTTTTTTTGTTACTTCGTGTGTTTTCGTGGTTAGTTTTTTTGCATGCGCCAGAGACTAACCACGAAGTCACACGAAACGACACGAAAGAGACCAGCTTTGGAGTGAGCCGACTCGTCGTCGGTTTTTTTGTTGCGTGTGTTTTCGTGGTTTTGTTTTTTGCATCCGCCAGCGACTGACCACGAAGTCACACGAAACGACACGAAAGAGACCAGCTTTGGAGTGAGCCGACTCATCGGCGTTTTTTTATGTTGCTTCGTGTGTTTTCGTGGATCGTCTTTCAACGGATAGGCTGCGTACGATCCACGAAGGCACACGAAGAATCACGAACCAAAGCGGCGCCAAGTCGCCGCACTCCAAAGATATGTTATTGTTTTTTTTCACTCTTCCCATGCTGCTGCAGCAAAACATAGCTCAGTCTTTTCAATCTCCAATCGTGCGCATTCTGCTCGCGACGATTGCTCTCGGACTCCTCTACATTCTCTGGCGCGAAGTTAGAAAGATACCCGCAAAGTTGTTTGCCCTGATGGCCACCGCGTTCGTGGACATGGTCGGGCTGTTGATGATCATTCCCCTCCTGCCTTTTTATGCGAAGTCGTTGGGCGGCTCGGGAATTAACGTGCTCGGGTTTCACCTTGGCATCGGCCTAATCATCGGCTTCATCGTCGCGGCGTTCACAGTCGCACAGTTGTTGAGCGCGCCGGTGTGGGGCAAGTTCTCCGATCGCGTTGGCCGCCGTCCCGCCTTGCTGATCGCATTAGGCGCTTCAGCGATTGCTTACCTGATTTTCGGTTTTGCGCACTCCCTGTTCGTTCTTTTCCTGTCGCGCATCGTGCAGGGCGCGGGCGGCGGCACAGTGGGAGTGATTCAGGCTTACGTCGCGGACTCAACTGATCCGAAAGACCGCGCGCGGGCGCTCGGCTGGTTATCAGCCACCACCAATCTCGGTGTGGCGCTCGGTCCCGTGCTTGGTTCTTTTGCCATCACTTTGGGAAAGCGAGACTTGCTGCCGGGTGCGGGAACGCTGCACATGGGTCAGGCGGCGCCAGGCATCATGGCCGCGGGACTTTGCCTGATTAACATGGCATTCGTTGCGCGCTATCTCAACGAGTCGAGAGATTTCACCGAACAGGCGCACACAGATGAACCGCGAAAGACGTCGCGGCAGGCAATCTGGCGCGTGATCTCGCATTCGAGCGAACCAGCGTCGCGTTTGATCTGGATTTATGCGATCGCCATTGGTGCGTTCCAGGGCAGCTTTTCCGTACTCGCACTTTTTCTGAACGCTCGCTTCCAGGTCACTGAACAGACGATTGGTTATTTCTTCATGTACGTCGGCTCGATTTCCGTCTTTACGCGCGTGCTG
>DASSCX010000272.1:0-6864 GCA_035697425.1 Pyrinomonadaceae bacterium
ATGGTTCGTGTGATTTCGCGGTTCGTTCTTAAGGGAGCAAAAACTCAACCACGAAATAACACGAACGGACACAAAGGAGTTCCCGGCCCGCTACCGACATCCCGCATCTGCCATCTGTCATCTGCTGTTAGTTTCCGCCGAAGCTCCTTCTAATCAAGTAAGACATCTTCACAAAGAAGGTACGCGAATTACGTCTAAACCCGGGTGTGACCTGTGCCGTGAACGGGTGCACTGTGTCGTAGTTCATGTCGTCGTTATACCCAAGGTAGAACGATGTTCCCGGACTCGGCGTCCATCCGGTCAGAAACTGGGCGCGTACACGCGAATTGAGTGTGTTGTAATCGATGATCGCGCGGGCGAAGTAAGATTTCGTGAACTGATAAGTTCCCCGCCACGTCCAGATGTTGACATCAAACGCAGTCAGACCGGTATCGTTCCGCACGAGGCGCTGCTTATTCAGACTTATCGAAGTGCGAAACTCATTCGTGGGCTGAAAAGTGATGCTGCCATTAACCTGCAGGAGCTTGCCTGCGCCGGGATCCTGCGGTGCGACACATCCAGGATCCCTCTCGTCTATCGCGTCATTGGGGTCGCTATCAATGCACCGACCTGCCGCTGCCAACTCTCTCGCCCTCACCGCCGGCGGACTCGCCCTTGGGTACTTGGGTAGATTACCGAAATCAAAGTCCAAGTGGTTGAGGCGATAGGTAACCTGCCCGTTAAACTGAATCTTCTTGTTGAAGTTCGAGCCGAAGTAACCCGAGATGTGATGTTTCATCACAGACCGTTCAGTGCTCTCACCAAAGAAGGTGCAAGGGTTCGGCAATCCGAACGGGTTACACGGCTTAGCTTCACGCGTCGGACCAAATTCATGATCGAATAGCCGTTCGTAGGCCGGTTCATACCAAACGCCAACCCAACTGCTGCGCGGCAAGCTTAACTCGATCAAGTTCTCGCTCTCCCAGGTGTACATGCGACCCTGCCAGTCGTAGTCGATGTGCGAGGCGTTGTGTATGTGATAGGAGATAATTTTCTGCTTCGGTTTAGGATCCGAGTTATAGCGAATCAGAGCGAAGTTGAAGTTTGAATTCTGCCTTTGGAAGAACCCGACGTCAGCGCGGTAGTCCTTCGTGAACCCTTCCCCGTAGAGTTCATAGCCCCAGTTGCGGCCAGAAACGTTGTAGTCGAATGAATAACCGAAGCCGTTACCCGTGCGGTAACGCGTTTTCCCCTCGTTCGGATCGAAGAAGAAGTTTCGGGAGGTAGTACCAATAGTTTGGAAAGTGAGCGTCGTCTGCTTGTCGAGACGGAAGCGACCGTCAATCGACGCGAGTTGATTGTGCTTCTCAATGAAATTGTAACTGGTGGCCAGAATGCCCAAAGAGTTTTCCTTGCCGACGTCACGTTTGAGACGTAACACGCCAATATAGGCATTCTTGTCCTCGAAGCGTTCGTTATTACACACAACTCGAGGATCGAGCGCTCTGCGGTCACGGCAATTGTTCAGCGCTCCGCGATCGTCGAGACTTAGATTGCCCGGACCATTGTCGCTCGCCGCCATCAGTCCAAAGCTGGTGCGTCCCATCTTCCCGGTAGTCTTGATGGCCACGTCGGGATCCACAATCGACCGCGTATGCACGGCGGTAATCGGCGTGTTGAAGATGTCGATGCCTTCCAGGAAGAACGGACGCTTCTCGGGAAAGAAAATCGGGAAGCGTTGGTTGGCTGTAACTACCAGTTGATCGGCTTCAACTTGAGCGAAGTCAGGGTTGATTGCCAGATCAACTGTTATTGCCGGGCTGGGGATAAACTTCGCAGTCAATCCGGGATCGAAAGCCAGGGGCTGATTGACGATGCGCCCGGGATCGGTTGCGGCTGCGGCGGTTCCGGGAAAGACGCCGAAGCTGCGCACGAACCTCCCGTCCTGCGAAAGAGTCAAACTAGGAATCAACTCGATTGTGCGTTCGACTGAAATTCCTTCGAGGCCGCCGAGGTGACCCGCTTGGTTCATGTTGCCGTCGATGCTGCGCGAGAAAGGCATCCACGAATCGAGCTCGCGATTGAAGCGCTGAATGCGACGGAAGAAATGCGCCCCCCAGAGTTTGCCCTTGCCAGCTTCATAGCGAAGCGATTTGAAAGGAATAGCAATCTCTACGACATAGCCTTCCTGGTTAATCGTACCTTTTGATTCAAGCAACAGATCGATGCTGAAGTCCTCACCGCGGCCCTCTGTCAGAAGGCCATCGCCCTGGATGCCCAGCGGGTTGAAGAAGATTTCAAATGCGCGGCGCTTATCGTTAAAAGTATCGAGATAAAATCCGACATAGTCGTCCTGAAAAATATTGTCACGCTTGGCCACGGTCGAACGAATTTTGTCTGGTTCGTCGAAGGCTTTGAACGCTATATAAAGAAACCTGGAATCGTATCCGATCAAAACTTCAGTGGGCTTCGATGGTGCAATGTTATCGCCGGGATCGATTTGGTAGAAGTCCTTCAGTACCGCAGCTCCCTGCCACACGGGATCATTCAGGACCCCATCGATTGCCGGCGGCTTCTCAAACTTTGGAACGGTTACGGGGTTTGCTTTCTCTGGTGGCAGAGTGACCGCGCCTTTGGCTGCGGGGGCGGCTGCGGTTGCCGGCGCCTTGGTGTCTGTAGTCGAAGTTGTTTCCGTTCCCGGAGGATTTACCGACGGGCTGGCAGAGACGAGCGCGGGCGATGGCGCGGGTGATGGTGGCGGCGCCGGAGGGGGCGTACTGCCTTTAGACTGCGCTGCGGCGTTTAGCGCGAAGAGCACAGTGAGGGCGATGAGCAAACCTATTCTTTTCATAATGATCTCTCTGAGTGAACGGTTCGGTTGCCGTTTAGCCTGGATCATTAGACCCAACACTGACATTCGCGCTTTTCAGAACCGGCTGATTTCGAGGGTTGATTGGGTGGGGGGAGACCCAAGTTAACTGCGCAAAGTAAATCGGGACTAACCAGGATGCGCGGGCGCCATTTTGCTCACGCCCGCCGCCGCCTGGTTCTGTGAAAACTGGGTTAGATTGTTAAGCACGCGAGAAGTTGCCTTGTCGGGGATTGGAAATTTCAGTGTGACTTTAGCGTGGACGCAAGGCTACGCGACCGTCGCCGGTGCTCAGCAAAAAGACATTTCCGCCACGTCCTACTTTCCAACGTCGCATCCGTTTTGAAGTTGCAATATCTTCCACCACTGCCAGACCGCTGTTATCGACATCGTCCGCGTCGGTCTCAATGGTGAAATCCGAGTTCGCGGGAACTGAAAGTGAAATAGAACCGTCACCGGTCCGGGCTGCAAGTGCGGTAAACTTGCCATCCAACGCGATCGAGCCATCGCCGGTGCGGGCGTCGACGGTGCCGTCAAAATCGGCAATCTTGATTGAGCCGTCGCCCGTATTTACGCGGAGTTGTCCGCGGGCGCCATTAACCTCGATTGAGCCGTCGCCGGTTCGCAAATCAAGGTCACCAGAAACGCCGTCAAGGTGGAGACTGCCGTCGCCAGATGAAACATGCAGACTCGCATTGCGCGGCACATAGACCTCGAGAGAAGCGACTCCGTTGTCCTCGTACGAGCGCGCCACAACCGAAATTGACGAGCCCTGCTGCTGCGAATCGATTCTGATTTGCTTTGCCTCGTCAGGATCGTTGGCGCGCTTGGTTGCCGTGTACATCACTTCTGACTTGTCCCAGCCACGAATAGTTATCGAGCCATCGAAGGTCGAAAGATTCACGCTCGGCGTGCCACTGACGGTAAAAGTCTTCGACTCTTTTTCAGTAAACTCTTTGCCGTAGCCTTCACCCTGGCCAACGCCTACGCCTTCGCCCCGGCCTTCGCGAACTTCACGACGGGTCTCAGTGCGGATCTGCTGGCGAGTTTCGCGTTCAACCTCTCGCTGGGCCCGCTCGATTTCACGCTGTGCTTCGCGAATGGCACGTTCGACTTCCCTTTGCACTTCGGCTTGGGTCTCACGCGACACTCGCTCAACGCTCGCGTGTTCGGCACGTTCGGCCCGGCGCGCGGCTGCGGCTTCGCGCCGTTCTTCCGCGCTCAAGCGGCGGTCTTCATCTTCGTCGTCGTAGCTTTCGCCGTAAGTTTTGTGTTTGTCCTTGCTTTTCTCTTTCTCGGGAAGCAGTCCGGTCGCCGGGCTGAGTGCGCGGCCATCCTGAGCATGCTTAATCTTTATGGGACCGTTGACGTTGCCTAACTTGATCGTGGGCCCGCCCTGGCCAATCTGCCCATAGAGCTCATGACCGACGTAGTCTCCGTGATGGACCTGGATTCCAAAATCATTGCTGATTGAGCCATGCACCGTGCTGGCGCGCACTGTGCCATTCGCATCCGACGGAATGATCAGAGTCACGGGGCCATTCACTGAATTGAGTGAAACTGGACGAGCACTGTCGAGATTGGCAAACGTCGCTTCCAAGCCTCCGTTGACGGTGGAAAGCTTGGCGACGCCGAGCAAGCCGCGCGCGATCACCCGTCCATTAACTGACGACGCTTTTACATCTCCCTCGACGCCGTTTATCTCCAGGGAGCCATTGACGAGATCGATCGACTCGAGACGCGCTTTGCGCGGAACGGTGATGGAATAGTCAACGGTGGCCGGATTGTTTGTGCGACCACGCTCGTCGTCGCTGAAGCGCTGGTCCCAGTCGGGATAGTCAGTGCGAATCCGAATTGCTTCGGCCCCCGCGTTCACTTCAATCTTTGCTTCATCGATCCGCTCTTGCTTGTAGGCGCGCTTAACAGCATCAACTTGAACGTCGCTCCGATCCCAAACTGCAATACGAACCTCGCCATTTAGATTTTCGACACTTACTCGGCCGGTCGGTGAAAACGGATAAGTCTGATGAAACTCCTGACGGATCTCTCGCTGATCGGGTACCGCTTGATAACCTTCACTAAAGGACGCGTGCGTCAGCCCCTGCGAATCTTGCAGCGCGCCGCGCGAGGCGCTCCCACTGGAGGCGCTCAACAGCGCCGCCATCATTATTCCTGCCGTAATCAAAGTTTTCGTTAACATTCTGCTTCTCACTTTTACTCCATTTATTTTCGTGCTGAGGCACAAACCGTTGCGCCTGATTGCCCTTCCCTCGCTCGCTCTTATTCGTTCGTTGCTAACTCGTCCTTCTCACTATCGCTTTGGCTATCGCTCGTCCCGCGTTTGAACTCGAAAACATGACGTGTGACATCTTGGGTGGTGACCACTTTCTCAACTTCGGCCTCTTCAACCGCGGCTGCCTTCAATCCCAGACCGATTAGCTCGCTTAGGGACTTAAACTCGCTCACATTAGACCACTTATCTTTGTCCGCCTTTACCGGCAGCTTGCTGATGATGGCACGCAACCGCGGTCCATGACGGAGCAGGCTTGCAATCTCAGCATCGTGCTTCACTGGAAATTCGTGGCGCAGCAACTCCATTCGCTTAGGGGTACGAGCCACAACATTCCAGTTCAAATCTTTGTCGGCCGCCTTGGGCAATTCTCGCTTGCGCAGCGGACAGGAAAGTTTGGTGTGCGCTTTCCCTGCGGAATTCCCGTCGGAACTTGCGAGCGCCACTGAACCTCCCGCGGCAATGATGTCAACGCGCGGGTATTCGGACAACGAGTTCGTTTCCGGTGCCTGAGCCAATTCCGTTCCATGGGCCAGAGTCTTCGTGGCTGAGTAGACCTTTGCTAAGCCCCCCAAACCACTGACTGTCGCGGATTGCACATTGCCCGCGACTTCCCGCAACCGATCTAGATCTTTCATCGCGGTCGAAAACGCCGCGTATGCCAGAAGAAGAATGATCGCAACTTGGTAAAGGTTGTTTCGGAAGTTGCTGATTGGTTTCATCTCGTTCATGGCTTTTTCCCTCTGTCTCGGACCGGGAATGCTTGCACTCGAAGTTCGCCTGCATCGCATCCCCGGCCCGTCTGCGTTGCTCTATTACCAGAACACCGAAATGCGGAGCTTTGTGGCAAGAATATTCGTGAAATTCCAGTTTATTTGCCCAAAGTAGTCAGTGGTCAGTAGCCATTAGTCAAAAAATAGGCGCGGGCAGGAGCAAATGCCCAGACCTACGGCATGAGTGGAAAAGGAAAGGCAGCCGACAGAGCGAAAGCTCTCTGCCTGCTGCCTTCTGTCTACTGCCTTCTATCTACTGTCTACTGCCTACTTCCTAGTTTTGTTCCAAACGGAGTGTGCCCAAGAACGAGGCGACGGAGATAGTGGCGTCACCGGTTCCATGGATGCCGCTCACGCGACGCATTGTAAAGGCGACCTTGACCTCCGGTTTTACCTTCACCTTCACCTTCGGCTGAACATCGATCCTAATTACAGGCGCCACCCTTGGGACCACGATTACAGGTCCCGGCTTTGCAGTAGGCGCAACAGGTGCAACAGGTTCAGTAGCTTCGGCAGTCGCGACAGCATTGGCTCCGGCTGCGGAATTCGCCGAGGTCTGTGTCAGTGTCAAAGGAAAATCCGTAATGATCTCTCCATCCTGAGAAACCTTAGCCACAAGCTTGAAGGACGAATTGGCCGGCATCGCCAGCGTCACATCACCCGAAAATGAGTTAAACCAGTAACGGCCCGCCGGTGCTAAAGGTCCCGTCATCGTCAGATTTCCGCTGACGGTTTTGGTGTTGATTCGTTTGTGCGTTACCTGCGACAGCTCGATATCGCCGCTTGTCGTTACTACTTCAAATTCATCGTCAGCCCCAACTGGCCGGAGGTTAACAGCCTCAACCGATCCTCCCGCCGAACTTACATTGACTCGTCCAGTGGAGTCCTTCAGACAGATGTTTCCACCGACACTACCAACCTCAATCTAACGAGAAATCTTTGCCACTTCAATG
>DASSCX010000273.1:0-24448 GCA_035697425.1 Pyrinomonadaceae bacterium
ATAACTCAAGCAGCTCCCGACTCATTACCGAAAACGAGAGTGATTGTTCTTGCTGAGGGCAGGATTGTCTTCGGCGGAACAGTAGCCGAGTTTCAAAGAAGCAATCTGCCGGCAATCAAAGAACTACTTGCACTCGATCGCCACGACCACGCGAAAGATATCTATTTCACCGATCCCTGGGACAAACGGCGCCAGCCTAAAGAACGACTTCTGTAAAAGAAGGTAGTGTGTTCGACGCATGGGTCGTGTGAATTTGGCGACGCTACGTGTCTTAGTGTGTGCCTGGTTTGAGGTCACTTTGAAGTCTTGAGGCCCCTGAGCCAGCCGCCGGTGGATCTTTGTGTTGAACCGATCTCGCCCGGCGGCTAGCCCATCTGCGGCGCTAACGTGCCGCTTTGGCAACAGCTTTAGCGGCGGTCTCTTTGATCTCCAGTTTGCGAGCAGAAGGTTCCTTCTGCGTCGCTAACATTTTGATTTCCAGCACGCCATCGAGGAAGGTTGCTTCTGCGGTGTCGCTCTTGACACCCGGAGGCAGAGGCACCTGTCGATAGAAGCTGCCGTAGCCGCGCTCCGTACGATAGAAGCCCTCGCCCTCCTCCTTCTTCTCTTCGTGGCGCTCGCCGGAAATCGTCAGAACTTCGTCTTTCATTTCCACCTTGATGTCGTCCTTCTTCATCCCCGGCAAATCGCAACGCACCTTGAAGTGTTCCTTATCCTGAACCACCTCAAGTTGCGGCATCCACTCAACATCTTTCAGTTCCATCCGGAAAGGAAAGAACTCTTTCCCGAAGACTCTGGGAAAACGGAAATCTTCAAAGTCTTCAAACATTCGGTCCATGTCTTCCGCAAAACGACGCATGAATGCAAACGGAGTCCGCACAACGGGCGCAGGCTCGCTCTTCTCCAGCTCGGTTCGCTTCGTCTCGTTCTCTTTCTTCTCTAACATACTCTCTCCTTCTAGTGCCGCGACAATTCGCGGCTAAGTAACCGTCGTTCACTTCTCACATTGCGCTCCCACTTCCAACAATTAGAAGTAAGGATCGATTCGCAGATGTTCCTTGACCGCCAACACACCTGGCATGTGGCCTATAGAACCCAGCACCGCGCGCTTCTCGCGCCACGAATGAACCCGGCCCCACAGCTCGACAGCGCCGTCTTTAATCTCGATTCGCAGTCGATCCGCCTCTCGCTCAGCCCGGCGGTCGAGGGCGTCCTCAATCTCCTCGCGTAATTCTTCCGGGTCGACGACCTGAGGAAGAATTTTGATCATGTTCAGGACTCCAACCACACCGGCCAATTTCAACACGGACTTTTCAGCGTCTTCACGCTCGCGCCAGATGTCCACATCTCCTTCGAGCGTCACCCAGCCATCGGAAACCGTAGAGCGGATGCGCTCGTCGGGAACCAGTGCGTCCCACTCCAAGGTATGTCGCACCGCTCTGGCTATGTCGGCATCGCTGCGGACGAAAGCGCCGGTCGGTCTGACCTCGATGTCGTTGGCGACGTCGAGAACGCCGGCTACCCGATGGGCCGCGTGTTGAGCAGCGGATTTTTTGGCATAGCTGCTCACGATGCCCGACAGTGTCACCACTCCGTCAAGCACTTCAACGCCAATTTGTGCCCAGGCGATGCGAGAATCCCATTTCAATTCGCGGAGCACTTGCTGTTTGATTTCACTATCAGTTTTCTTGCGTTCCATAATTCCTCCCGCGGTCTAAAGCAGTAATGCCCGCCTTGCGCTTACATGCCTGCGCTGGCAGCTTGAGTTTGTTGCAACGCAAACGGATGCGCGCAGATAGTCTTGTAGGTAGTAACTACGTCCGCGTATGCAAGCTCCGGGCTCTGCTTCTCTGTCGTCTCCTCTGCCTTAAGCACGATGTCGTTCATGGAGAGCATGCCTTGCAGATTCCCTTCGGCACCCACAACCGGTAATCGACGCACCTTGTAATCGCGCATGATTTCGAGAGCTTCCTGGACGTCATCCTCGGGAGTTACCGAATAAACCGCTCCAGAGATTACTTGCTCTGCGGAGATAGCGGCGGGGTTGCAATCACGCATTGCGACTGCCATGCAGATATCTCGGTCCGTGATTACCCCCACGAGCTCCTTGCCATCCTTAAGCACCGGCAAGACGCCGCAGTCGGCCTCCCACATAGTTTTAGCCGCCTCCATCAGGCTGGCGTTCAAATCGCAAACCTTTACCTCAGAAGTCATGATGTCTTTGACTTTCATAAAAGCTCCTCCTCAATGATTCCCTGTGAAAGTTAAGTAGGCAACGAGCATGCCCGCCAACCGTCGCAAAAACTCAGGGTTTCAAGGCGTGTGAACAATCTGCTTGCGGAAAGTTACTCACTAACCTAGCGAAAACTCGCAGGGTTTAGTTTTGGTGGAGAGACGGCGGCCTCAGTAGTTCAATTAAATCAGTTGGCATGAATCATGCAGCCGGCTATTTCAGGGATTGTACTGACAGGGGAGGCAGATGATGGAGAACACAATGAAGACACGGCAAATACCACGAACAGAATGGACGAAATTTTTCAACGACCTTAGCAAGAAATTGGAGGGCAAAAGCGTTGCCTTGGAGGTGTTTGGTCCCGAGATAGGCGATCAGGTGGAAGAACGCCAGATGTTCTTTGCGGGTCTTACTGCCGATGTGACAGAAAAACCCGGCAAACAGGATCAGATCGAAATTATGCTTGGTGGAAATCCCGATGCGCATTTGACACATTTGATTACGGCTCCTACAGAGGTAGACCTACAGCAAACAGAGCTCGGCGTCGCCTCGACACTGCAAATCAAATCCGCAGATGGCGTCACCAGTCTCCTGCGCCTGAACTGAGCTTAGGAGTTACCCATTCTGAATGAGGAAGTGAAATGCTCTTCGGAACGGGAAACCGGAATGTCACCTGCCGAGCTAAATGTAAGTCGAAGCTTGTTTTGCTTGTCACTTCTGGGAATTCTGTTTCTGCTTTCAGCATCCCCCTTTACTGGATTTGCGGCGGATCGACGCATAAAGCCACAAGCGCCTGCTGCCGGAGAAATCCTGGAGGCTGAACAACGGCTTGCAGCACTGGGTTATTGGACCGGGCCAGTCGACGGGGTTTTTGATGCGAGATCCCGGCATGCGCTGGTTGCTTTTCAAAAGGTGGAAGGCCGCAAACGAACCGGAAAGTTAACCAGCGCGGAGCTTGGTGCCCTGCGGCCGGCCGTGAGGCCGCTTCCCCGAGCTACGGATTACTCGCATGTCGAGATAGATCTTCAGCGTCAGGTACTGTTTGTGGTAGGTGACAACGGTGAAGTAACACACATCCTTCCTGTTTGCACCGGCAATGAAAAATCCTACGTAGATCATGGCGAGGTTCATCGAGCTCACACGCCGCGGGGGCAGTTCAAAGTGATCAGGAAAATTCGTGGTCCTCGTATTAGTTCTCTCGGCCTGCTCTATTATCCAAATTACATCTACGAAGGAATTGCGATACATGGCAGTTGGGCGATGCCCACCTATCCAGACAGCCATGGCTGCATTCGCATTCCCATGTTCGTCGCCAAGGCGTTCAGTGAGCTATTGCCGCTGGGAACTGAAGTTATTGTCTATTAGAAGGGATTGGGATTGCCGATTGTTGCATCAGCGGCAGCAAACCTGAAACCGCCAAGGAACGCAGAGTACGCCAAGAACAAACTAGACCTCACTGGGGATTCCTGTTTCGCGTTGCTTCGTGTGATTTTGTGGATCGTATTTTCGGAGAGCCAATCGGCCAATCGTCCATCACCAATTTACAATCTAAGCCACTCCGTCAAGGAAGCCTTTGAAAAGCATGCCCGCTGCGTAAGCGAGGGCTGCCGCAATCGCACCGACAAGTAAAGTCGTAAGGCCGGAGCGCCACCAGGAAACAGTAGACCACTTGCTCTTGGCGGATCCGATCGCGATGAAGGTAATGCCCGTTATGATCATCGAGACTTCGAACTCGCGAGGAAGTTTTAACAGATAGGGCAGCAGGGGAATCAAGCCGCACGCTAAGAAAGCGGTGAAGGTACTCGTTGCCGCCAGCCAGGGGGAACGCACTTCCCAGGGAAGTCCATATTCTTCTGTCAGCATCGTACGAACCCAGCGCTCACGATTGGCTGTTACCAACTGCACAATCCTTTCCAGATCCTGACCATCGAAACCTTTCATTTGAAAGATCTGCCTAACTTCCTCGCGCTCCCCCTCAGGCGCCAAATCGATGTGGCGATACTCTATCGCCTCCAGCCGCCGCCAGTCGTCATGCTCGGCCCTGGTGCCAAGGAAGTTACTGGCAGCCATTGAAAAGCCATCCGCAAACAAGTTAGCAAAACCCAACGCCAGAATGATCCAGGGAGAAAGACGAGCCCCCGCCACGCCGCCGACAACAGCGAAAGTGGTCACAGCTCCATCGATTCCGCCATAGATCCAGTCGCGCAGATAGTTATGGGCTGGTCCGGCGGCCAGTCGCTTGCTGATCGCCTCCGCGGAATGATCGTGTTCCATCTTCGTCAGCATGTCCCCTCGTCTCGTGGGGCAATGATCATGCCGGGCTAACCTGAGGTGTGCGCTGTATCCCGTAGAAACACATTCCTGTCGAGTTCAGTCGACGACTGGGCGGGTTTCTTAAAAGCACCTTTGATCGGTTGCGTAAAAACTGGCAAAGAGCTGGCGCGTTTGCGCTCCATCCAACACCGCGGGATTGGCCTCGTAAACGAGGCAAAGCACCAATGGTCCCAATGTTTCGGCCTTCAATTTCGCATTCAGAAGACCGATCTTTGATGTTTACTTTTTTGAAGTGGCTGCGGGCTTTTGCGCATGCTTTGGGAAACTTACTCACCAGAAACACCTCAGCAGCAGCCTTTCCGACTCAAAAGCCAGTGTGAATTGACGGGCATATTGCTTGCTCAAACAGGAGACAGATGTCGACGGTATCTTCGCAAGGGGAAAGAGGGAGTGGTCATGAACAAGAAGGTTTACTTAACAGGGACCTTACTGCTGGCGGTATCCAGTGCGCTGGCGCAAGCACAAGAAGTTACAAAACCAAATCAAGGCGACGAAAAAATCATCAGCGCTACGAATCTCGTGACGGTAAATGTGATTGTCACGGACGGCAACGGCAATTACGTGAAAGGGTTGAGACGCGACCAGTTTGAGGTTTCCGATGAAAAGGTGAAACAGCAAATCGCTCACTTCTCTGATGAGGCAGCTCCTGTCTCTTTTGGAATCGTCTGTGAGCTTCATAATGCGCCTTCAGCAAAAACGCGGGCCATGCTGGCGTCAGTGAAGCAATTCACCAGCGGTCTGGACACTGCTGACGATTTCTTCTTTATGGCGTTCGGGAAGCAGGGCAGCGTCACAGCCGAATTCGTGCCAACTGCCGCTCAGGTGCTGGATCATCTCGCGAGCGTTAAGCCCGGTGGACCGGCTTCACTTTACGATGCCGTTTATCTCGCCGCGGATCGTCTGCGTAAGAGCCGCAATCTCAAGAAGACTCTTTTGATCGTTTCCGATGGCGAGGACGAGAGCAGCCGTACAACCTTCAAAGAACTTCGCAATCGTCTGCGAGAGTTTGATGTGCAAGTCTACGCTCTGGGGATTGCCAATCCAGCCATTGCCCAGTCGGGTAGTTTCGGCAGATGGGAATACGAAGATGTGACACGACAAAGTGGCAGGCGGCACTTCTCAAACGAGGCCTCGCTGGGGCGCGCTGTTCTCGCTGAGATGGCGCGCGTAAGCGGTGGCGCAACCTACTTTCCCGAGAGCGAAAACGAGCCTGAGCTGGCCGGCATCTTTGCTCAGATTTCCCTCGAGTTGCGACATCAATACACGATTGGCTTCTATCCCCCGGAGCAAACGACAAACAAAGAGTGGCACCGAATTAGAGTGCGCGCGAACGCGGGATCGCGCCCGTTGGAGCTCTCGTACCGGCAGGGTTACCGGCGAGTCAATCGTTAACGGAAAGGTGGGAAGGGCGCATCATGTTAGTTCAGGAAATGACCACTCAGGAATGTCATCAGTTTCTGAAACAGATTGGGTTTGGCCGGCTCGGCTGCGCACGCAAGGGGCAGCCATACATCGTACCGATCTATTTTGCGTCTGATGAGAAGCATCTCTACTGCTTTTCAACCTTTGGTCAAAAGATAGAATGGATGCGCGAAAATCCTCTCGTTTGTGTTGAAGCTGACGAAGTAGTCAATCAACTCCATTGGAAAAGCGTTGTTGTTCTGGGAAAGTACGAGGAGTTATCCGATGGCCCTCATTGCACAGGTCTCCGCGAATATGCGCTCGAGCTCTTGCAGAGGCGCGCGATCTGGTGGCAACCAGCCTATGTTGCACCTCCGCCTAAAGGTCTAACAGAAACCCCACAGCCGCTGTACTATCGCATTCACATCAACGAGATTACGGGCCACAAGGCAATTCCTGATTCCTTCGAAGAACTTGGAGTGAAAGCCGCCGCACAGGTCAGGCCCAACGCGGGGCGACCGTCAGCTGGATAAGGGTAACCAAATGTTTGTCAGAATCGATGAGGCAGAATCAAGAAGCTTGTTGAGTACGCTTCTGGTGGGACGCCTCGGTTGCATCGTCGACGGCGGACCTTACGTGGTTCCCATCAACTACTACTTCGAAGATGGTTACGTCTATAGCCACTCGTTGCAAGGTTTGAAGATCAGCGCGCTCAGAGAGAATCCCAGAGCGTGTTTACAGGTTGACGACGTTGAAAGTGGCACCGAATGGCGAAGTGTGTTGGCATTCGGAAAGTACGAAGAAATTACTAAGCCCAGCGAACGAAGTCAGATTCTTGGCAAGCTGCTGCAACACTTTCCGCTGCTCACCCCGGTTGAATCAGCAATTGTCGAAGATGCGGGACCACTTTCAGTGATTGTCTTTCGCATACGCATCGAACGCATAAGCGGTGTCGCTGAAGAATAGTGAGGCCTGGTCCCTGCTCCGTAATAGCCCCTCCTGCGAGGCCGTTTCAAAAACCCCGCTAACAAGCTGCGAAATCCTTCTCCAGCGCTGGGTCAAACTGCGCAGGGGTGGTCCAGTCCATTAAGGATTATACGGCACCGTACTCTATGCTGAGAAAGGAGGCGGAACCTTTGCAGGCACCATCTACTTCGAGTTCCAATGAGCCATCACATTGCCGATTTCCGATTGCGGATTTCTGATTGGCTTCTTTCGCTACGGGCTAATTGGCAATCGCCAATCGACATTCTTTAGCCCGCTAAGTTTTCAGAGTTTTCGCCAAAGCCACGAGCAGCTTCTCGGCCGTGTAAGGCTTGCCTAGAAACATCTGGACTCCTTCGAGCGAGGCTTCGCCAGCCTTATGGCCCGCCGTGAGTCCGCTCGCAGCAATGATCTTGACCGCGCGATTCATTTTTTGCAGCGCCCGGATAGTGGCCGGACCATCCATGAAAGGCATCATCATGTCGGTGAGCACAACTGAGACTTCGTTCTTTCTGTCGGCATACAGAGCGATGGCTTCAGTACCGTCGTTGGCCGTAAGCACCCGGTAGCCGAAGGTCTCCAGTGTGCTCCGCGTTATCTCGCGAATTGCTTCCTCATCGTCCACTACCAAGATTAGCTCGCCGTGTCCGAGTGGTAGATCCGTCTGCAACGCACCTCCCTTGGCCGCCTCTGGAGAGTCGAGCGCGGGCAGGTACAACGAAAACTGAGTTCCTTTGTGAAGCTCGCTGTAGACATTGATGAAACCGCCGTGACTCTTGACGATTGTTAGTGCAGTCGAAAGTCCCAGTCCGGTACCTTTGGTCATCTCCTTGGTGGTAAAGAAAGGTTCAAAGATTCGGCTTAGGATTTCCGGTGCGATACCCGGTCCGGTATCGGAAACTGTTATTAGCACAAACCGACCCGGCTTGGCCTCGAGGTGCATGCGCGCATAGTTCTCGTCTACCACCGTATTCTCAGCCTTGATGAGAATGGAACCTCCTTCAGGCATGGCGTCCCGGGCGTTAACGCAAAGATTCATCAAGACCTGATGCATCTGAGTGGCATCTGCCGAAATGATCCAGAGATCGTTGGGTAACTGAAAATTTATCTCAACTGATTTGGGAAAGGTTTCGCGCAGGATCTTGGCAATTTCCTTGATCAGGTGTTTTGGCTGCAAGGCCACGCGTTCGCCTTCTACGCCCCTGGCGAACGACAACACCTGGCGCACCATGTTCCCGCCGCGCTCGGCATTCGTGCGCAGCACTTCCAGCCACTTCTTACTCGCCTCGTCGGTCGCCTTCAACTGCAGCATGTCGATAGCCATCAGGATAGGCGACAACACGTTGTTCAGATCGTGAGCAATGCCACCGGCCAGCGTGCCAATGGATTCCATCCTTTGAGCTCGCAGAAACTGCGCTTCCATCCGCTTCCGATCGGTGACATCGGTATTGATGACGAGGATCGAGGTTGGCGCTCCCTTGTCGTCGCGCACCAGGGTCCAGCGACTCTCGACAATAATTTCGGACCCGTCGCGCCGATATTGATGTATTTCACCATTCCACTCACCATTCTCGATCACCTCGCGCCGTGCTCCTTCAAACTGCGCAGAGCGTTCCTTGAGCAGCAAATCAAACACATTCTTACCGAGAGCTTCCTGCGCAGACCATCCATAAATGCGCTCGGCGCCTTTGTTCCAAAAAAGAATTTTATGATTGAGATCGCGAACCAGAATGGCGTCCTGAGCCTGGTCCAACAAAGCAGCTTGCTCGCGGATTCGCTCTTCGCCACGCTTGCGCTCCGTAATGTCACTACGAATCGCGATGTATTGATAGGGTTTTCCTTCGCCGTTTAGAAAAGGGACGATCGTCGTATCGACCCAGTAAAAGCGCCCATCTTTCGCGCGGTTCCTAATCTCACCGTGCCAAACCTTGCCACTGGCTATAGTGGTCCACAAGTCTCTGATGAACTCTTTGGGATGGTAGGCGGAATTTATGATGCGATGGTCCTGCCCCAGCAACTCTTCTCGCGAATACCCTGAGATTTCGCAGAACTTATCGTTGGCGTAATTGATAATGCCGCGCTGATCTGTGATCGCTACAATTGCAGCTTCATCAAGCGCAAACTTGATGTCCGCAAGTTCCTTGAGCGAACGCTCTAATGCTTCATCCGGCTGAAGCTGAGTCTCAAGCGATGATGTCTTACTCAATACCATCAGATATTAGGAGCTGCTTTGAGAACCAGTAGTGAGGCCGCGGACATCGTCAAGCTTCTTGAGTCGATACCGCAATTGATCTCGGGAAATGCCCAGTAACTCGGCAGCGCGTGTTTGATTGCCGCCGCTCCGGTCGATCGCCTGCTGCACAAAAGAAAGTTCTGCTTCATCGAGCGAGATGCCCTCGCTGGGAAGGACAAACTGGGCGGAGCGCGAACTACCCTGCACGGTTGGCCCACCGTCTTTCCCTGCCACACCCAAAAGACTCCCCGGTAAGTATTCGGTAGTTATCGTATCGTTGTCTTCGAGAATGAGTGCTCTTTCGATCACGTTGCGCAGCTCGCGCACATTGCCCGGCCAATCATAACGGCGAAAGACTTCTACTACTTCTGGTGATAATCCCCTGATCTTTTTTCGCAAACGAAGTCTTGAGCCAATCGTGTCAATGTAATGTTGCGCCAGCAGCAGCACGTCGTCGCCGCGCTCGCGCAGGGCCGGGATATCTATTTGAATAATTGAAAGTCGGTAATACAGATCAAGCCGGAAACGACCCGCCTCGCTTTCCGTTTTTAGATCGCGATTGGAAGCAGCAAGGACGCGGACGTCAAGCGGGATGTCTTTCAATCCGCCCACCCGCCGGAAAGCCCCCTCTTCCAAGACCCGCAATAGCTTCGCTTGCAGAGCGAGTTCGAGCTCTCCGATTTCATCCAGCAGCAGAGTGCCACCTTCGGCTTGCTCGAACAGACCTTCCTTGCGCGCTCGCGCGTCGGTGAAAGCCCCCTTTTCGTAACCGAACAGTTCCGATTCGATTAGCGTCGCTGGAAGCGCAGCGCAATTGATCGCGATGAAGGGATGATCGGCTCTTTGCGATCCGTAGTGAATAGCCTTTGCTACCAGATCTTTTCCCGTGCCGGACTCACCTTGCAAGAGGACTGAGGATACATCGCTTTCCGCAACCTTAGCGGCGAGCCCGAGCATCTTCTTCATCGCCGGCGAAGCGCCAATAATTTGCTGGAAGTTAAATTCTCGAGCGCGTTCCTTTCTTACGTGCTCAACTTCACGGCGCAGCCGGCGCGCTTCAATTCCATTCCGGATGGTGATGCGGAGTTCTTCCAGGCTGATAGGCTTGCCAATAAAGTCGTAGGCGCCGCCACGGAGTGCGGAGATCGTGGTATCAACCTGCACGTTGCCAGTGATCATGATCACGATCGACTCAGGTTGCTCTTGCTTGATCTGGCGCAAGACATCCAACCCCGAGCCATCAGGCAGATCAATATCCAACAATATCGCCGCCGGTAACTCAGCATTGAATTGTTTAAGTGCCTCAGCGACGGTCCCGGCTTCAATGGGCACGAAGCTCCAGCTCCGCAAAGCTTCGCTCAGCGTCCAGCGGATGGCCTGGTCGTCGTCAACTACAAGTATTTTTTCGTTGGTACTTTTCAGTTGAAGCTGCCCTCCAGCTTGAAGAACTGTGTGCGGCGATTCTCTTTTGATTATAGGGCCTAATGCTTGCTTGGAAAAAGGAGCCGCCAAGACGCTAAGAAACGCCAAGGTCGCCAAGATGAAAAAGGTGACGAACAAGAGAAAAGGCAGTGCGTGCGAATAGCTTGGCTAAGTCTGCTTACATCGTTTGGATGCTTGGCGTCCTTGGCAGTTCTTAGCGTCTGCGCAGTGATCGTTCTGAAAGAAACTGCGCAGTTTCACGCAACAGTGCGAGTTTTTTGACCTCGTGACGTGAAGCAAGCGAGGACTTGCCTGATTTTGCTAATCAACGGCAAGTTTGTGACAGGCATACGCGTTGCTCCTTTGAACGTAGGGTAACTGTCAGTTTACCCACGCAACAAGAGTCTCGATTTCCGGAAGGATTCGTTATGAAAAGTTCACTCGTATACACGCTTGATTTTTCTCAGATCAACTTAAAAAGCCTACCCCTTGTCGGCGGCAAGAACGCCTCTTTGGGAGAGCTCTTCACGGCTTTGAAGTCTAAAGACATAGGAGTGCTCGACGGCTTTGCCACTACGGCCGACGCGTATCGCGCACAACTGGCCCAGGGAGAGCTCGAATACGAACTTCGTTCCCTGGTTTCGGATTTCGACTACGAAGACCTGGAGGAACTAAGGCGACGCGGACATGCGGCGCGCGTAGCGGTTTTGGATATGCCGCTTCCGAAAGAACTGCGCGCCGCCATCAGCGACGCATACGAACGGCTTTGCGAGCGTGTCGGCTACGAGCCGGAACTCGCAGTCAGGTCTTCGGCTACCGCCGAAGATCTTCCCGAGGCGTCCTTTGCCGGCGCAGCCGAAACGTTCTTGAATGTTCGCGGTCGTGCAGCGCTGTTGCGCGCTGTTCATCAATGCTTCGCTTCCCTCTTCACCGATCGTGCGATCAGTTATCGCGCGCGGCTCAATTACGATCAATTGAAAGTAGCCATCTCAGTTGGCGTGCAACCAATGGTGCGCTCAGATAAAGGTAGCTCGGGCGTGATTTTCACCCTCGACACCGAGTCGGGATTTCGCGACGTCGTACTCGTCAACAGTTCTTATGGCCTGGGTGAATTCGTGGTTCAAGGCGTGGTTACACCTGACGAGTGGACCGTTTTCAAACCAACTCTCAAGCGTGGGTTCCGCTCGATCATCGGACGCCAACTTGGCACGAAAGAAGTTCGTCTGGTTTATGGTGACGGCAGCCGCACGACGCGCAGCGAAGCCACTCCGCAAACAGAGCGCGGGAAGTTCTCCCTTACCGATGACGAAGTTCTGACACTCGCACACTGGGCCTGCCTGATTGAAGATCATTACTCCGCACAAGCTGGACGGCCCCAGCCAATGGACATTGAATGGGCGAAAGATGGACTCAGCGGCAAACTTTTCATAGTCCAGGCTCGGCCGGAAACGGTTCATTCGACAAAAGTGGCGCGCGCCGTGGCGGAGGTCTATCACCTGAAAGGGAAATGCGGGGCACCTTTGGTCAAAGGACAAGCTGTCGGTGAGAAGATCGGCGCCGGGCGTGTGCGCGTAGTGCGGGAAGCAAGAGATCTTCAGAAGGTGGAAGCCGGAGACGTACTCGTGGCGCGACTCACCGATCCCGACTGGGAACCTGCAATGCGCCGGGTCGCTGCGATCGTCACCGATCAGGGAGGACGAACCGCGCATGCGGCGATAATCTCTCGCGAGTTTGGCATCCCCTGCATCGTGGGCACTGGTAACGCGACCACAATTCTTCATGACGGCGATGAAGTTACCGTTGTCTGTTCAGAAGGGCCGCAGGGAAATGTGTATTCGGGTCGCTTGAGTTTCGAGATCGAGAAGATCGATGCGCAAGCCGTTCCGCAAACACGAACTCAGGTGATGCTTACCATTGGAGATCCGGCGCGGGCACTGCAACTGTCGTTCATTCCGAACTCAGGTGTGGGGCTGGCACGGACTGAGTTCATAGTTACCAATCACATTGGTATTCACCCGATGGCGTTGGCCCATTATCCCAACCTGAAAGACCAGCGGGCTATCAAGCAGATTGCGGCGCTGATCGGCACTGATGACCCGCGCGAGTTTTTCGTGCGGCGCTTCAGCGAAGGTGTCGGACGTATCGCCGCTGCTTTCTATCCTAAACCTGTAATCGTTCGCACCAGCGATTTTAAAACCAATGAGTATGCGCGGCTGTTGGGCGGAGGTGAGTTTGAACCGGTTGAGGAAAATCCGATGCTGGGCTTTCGCGGCGCTTCCCGCTATTACGACCCGCGCTACGCCGCCGGCTTTGCACTTGAATGTGCAGCCTTGTTACGAGTGCGCAAAGAAATGGGTTTGAGCAACGTAAAGATCATGATTCCGTTCTGCCGCACCGTTGAGGAAGGAAAGCTCGTTATTGAGACGATGGCCGAGCACGGATTAAAGCAAGGTGACGACGGCCTGGAAATCTATGCAATGTGCGAACTCCCAGCCAACGTCGCCAGGGCTGACGAGTTTCTGAGGGTATTTGATGGCTACTCGATTGGCTCGAACGACCTGACGCAACTCGTACTGGGAATTGATCGCGACTCCGGCACCGTCTCGCACCTGTTTGACGAGAACGATCGCGCCGTTCTCGGATTGATCGCCCAGGTGATCGATGAAGCTCACCGGGCGGGAAAACCGATTGGCATCTGTGGCCAGGCGCCTTCCGACTTTCCAGACTTTGCGCGCTGGCTGGTTGAACAGGGGATCACTTCGATCTCGCTCAATCCGGACGTAGCAATTAAGACGCAACTGGTGATCGCTGCAGAAGAAAAGAAACCGGGCTGCGCTCCGCCAGTGAAAGCAGTGCCATTGGTTGCGACAAACTCACGGGCGGGCGCTAGTGTCATGTGATGAAGAGGTAACACTTTGCCCTCGGGATTGTTAATCAGTCTAGTGCTGATACCTTCGATGCTCCTCGCTTACGTAGTGCTGACGACATTCTATGGAGCGAACAGGGCCTACATTGCGATCTCGTGGCTGCCGCTGGCATACGTTCTAATAATTTGGGCGTTTATCCTGGTGCTGGATTTTCAACACATCCCGGATGAATGGTGGCGGGGTCTATTGATTACTTTAGGCTGGGCTGGATTGGCCCAGGCCGCTTTGGGAGTTGCGCTAATCGTGCGGGCAATATCAAAACGAGAGGGTGCCATCGGTGTAACGCTTGCCACTTTATTATCCGCATCTCCGTTTTTCCTGCGCTTCGTTCGCTATTGAGCGACCACCAGAAACATGAAAGCCTGGCTTCTCAATAAAGTGGCGCCGGTTGCTGAACGGCCCCTAACGTTTTCCGAGGTACCCATGCCGGTACCCGGTGATAACGAAGTGCTGTTGCGTATTGACGCGTGCGGAATTTGTAGAACGGACCTCCACGTGATTGAAGGCGACCTTCCGGTACGTCGCTCCCCACTAATTCCCGGGCATCAGATTGTGGGCCGAGTTACGGCTCGAGGTAAGCGAGTCAAAGACTTTGCTGTCGGTGATCGAGTAGGTGTGGCGTGGCTCAATCACACTTGTGGCGCCTGCGAGTTTTGTTGTTCGAGACGTGAGAACCTGTGTGAGCAGCCACAGTTCACGGGCTGGACTGTCGACGGTGGCTACGCTGAGTATGCAGTTGCTCCTGCATCTTTTACCTACCACATACCCGAGGACTTTGAAGCTGCTCAGGCGGCGCCGCTTCTTTGCGCAGGCATCATCGGGTATCGCTGTTTGCGCCTGACCGGAATCACTGAAAGCGAATGGAGGGGTGCGCGCGTGGGCCTGTACGGCTTCGGCGCCGCGGGTCATATCTCGATTCAACTGGCACGTGCACGTGGGGGCGAGGTTTACGTTTGCACCCGTGACCGCGAACGCCATCAGGCATTAGCACACGAACTGGGCGCAACCTGGGTAGGTGACGCGAGGGACGAGCCTCCAGTCAAACTCGATGCGTCAATCATCTTCGCTCCGGCGGGTGAACTGGTTCCAGTAGCACTGAAAGCCATTCGCAAGGGCGGCACAGTGGTATTAGGTGGAATTCACATGAGTACTATTCCAGCGTTTGACTACTCGCTTATCTATGGCGAGCGGGTGGTGCGCAGTGTCGCCAACAACACCCGAGTTGACGGCCGTGAATTTCTAGCTGAAGCCGCCCGCATTCCAGTGCGCACTCACGTCGAGACCTTTAATTTCGATCAGGCGAACGAAGCACTGATTGCCTTGCAGAATGATGCGATTCGGGGAGCGGCAGTGTTGGTTATCGGTTAGGGCGGTGGGCGAACAATGGCAGCGCACGAACAAAAGCAGACCCGGTCACAGATTCCAAAGCCATTCGGGTATCTTCGGTCTCAGAAGCGGCAAATATGCGGTCTTTCTCCCGCCGGTTGGGAAACCTTTCGCAGCTACAGCTTCCGGGCGCTCGTCTACCTCAATAAATAAGCACCCCAAAGAGTCAGATCTGTCGGGCACGTGCGTTGCAACTTCAACTGCGGCTGCCCGGAAAAGCTTGTGCCCAAATATGACGGGCAGTCAAAAGGAGATCATCATGAGGACTTTTCTATTGTTCATAGCAATTCTTCTTGTCGTTACTTTAGGCAGCACTGCGGCGCCATCTGTTACAAACGCTACCAGGGCTGCAAACAAGGAAAGGGCGGTCACGAAATTCGACTATCCGGTCACTCTCATGACGGTACTGCTAAAAGGTGAATACCTATTCGTTCATGACGACGCGGCCATGGCCCGCGGAGAAGCATGCACGCTCGTCTACAAAGGCCTCAGCGAAACACCAAAAAATCTGGTGATCTCTTTTCACTGCTTACCGGTCGTGCGGGAAGAAGTCGCGACCTTTACCGTCCGAACCTTGCAGGTTTCTCCAGGACAATACGAGCTCAGGGAATTTCAGTTTGCGTACAGCAAAGAGGCCCATCTCGTGCCGGGTAATCAACACGCTGAACACGTGCCCATCACCTCCGTGTATTGAGCAGAAAGGACTCAAGGTTTCGAATCTCGCCAAAGGAAGCATGAATGATGATCTCCGCACTGCAACTCGCTGAGTCCGAATCGCAAACCACTTCACTTACCGGCCAGCGACTACTCGACGACCCTCTTTTGAACAAGGGCAGCGCCTTCCCGGAAGAAGAACGTTATGACTTCGATCTGCTCGGTCTGCTGCCGCTGCATACTTCTACTATCGAAGAACAGCTCGCGCGCGTTTACGAAAACTACCAGCATAAAGTTACCGATATCGAGCGCTACATCTTTCTGACAGCCCTGCAGGATCGTAATGAAATTTTATTCTACCGGCTGCTCCAGGACCATGTTACTGAGATGATGCCGATCATCTACACGCCCACGGTTGGCGAGGCCTGCCGCCAATACAGCCATGTGTTTCGCAGGCCACGTGGTCTCTATATTTCCTATCCTTATCGTCATGAAATCCTCTCGCTTCTCAATAATGCACCCTCGCAAAAGGTGGAAGTAATAGTAGTGACTGACGGCGAACGCATCCTGGGGCTCGGCGATCTTGGCGTTGGAGGCATGAGAATCCCGGTGGGTAAACTTTCGCTCTATACGCTTTGTGCAGGAATTCATCCTGCGACAGCGTTGCCGGTTCTCCTCGATGTCGGAACAGACAATCGTGAATTGCTTGAGGATCCGCTTTACCTCGGCTGGCGGCACGAACGAGTGCGTGGCAAAGACTACGACGACTTTATTGAAGCCTTTGTTTCAGCGGTCAAGTCGAAGTTTCTGCGCGTGTTGCTCCAGTGGGAAGACTTTTCAAAGCACAACGCACCGAAAATACTCGAACGCTATCGCGATCAACTTTGCACCTTCAATGACGACATCCAGGGAACCGGTGCCGTCACCGTTGCCGGTCTCTTGGCTGCGACAAAGCTTGCCCATACGAAACTCAGCGAGCAGAGAATAGTGCTTCTAGGCGCCGGTTCGGCCGCGATTGGTATCTGTGATCAGATTGTTGCGGCGATGATGCTGGAAGGTACAAGCGAGCTCGACGCCCGCCGCAGGCTATGGTTGGTTGACAGTCAGGGTCTGGTGCATTCCTCACGCGCAAGGGTCGAGCCATTCAAACAGAAATATGCTCAACCGATCGAGGTGACGAGAGGTTGGCAGATTGAAGTTCCCTCACAACCTAACTTCAGCGATGTGGTTAAAAACGTTAAGCCGATGATTCTGATCGGCACGTCGGCTCAGCCAGGCGCGTTCACTGAAGAGATCGTTCGCGAGATGGCAAAACACGTCGAGCGTCCAATAATTTTTCCGCTTTCGAATCCTACGTCAAAGAGTGAAGCAACTCCCTCGAATTTGTTGGATTGGACAAATGGACGCGCTGTGATAGCGACCGGCAGCCCATTCCCGCCTATTGTTACTGAGCAGGGAGTGTTCCATGTCGGCCAATGTAACAACGCGTTCATCTTTCCCGGCGTGGGGTTAGGCGTAATCGCGTCGGGAGCGCGCCGCGTAACCGATAGCATGTTCGCCGCCGCAGCGCGCGTCCTGAGTGAATTTGCACCGGCATTGCAAGAACCGGGAGCACCACTCTATCCACGTCTGGAACAGGTGCGCGAAGTTTCCTTCAAAGTAGCACTTGAGGTCGCGCGCGAGGCTCAGCGCGCCGGTTTGGCAGAAGTCGAATTCGACAAACTAGAAGAAGTCATTCGCAGCAGAATGTGGAAACCACATTACCTACCTCTGAGACATGCCGCCCCATGATCGAAAGGTGAAATAAACAATTTAGAACCTGAAGCGGTAGCGACAGGATGCCAAAGGCTGGTGCAAGGTACGGCAATCATTGACGGATTTGTTGAGTCGATGATCCCGTCGCTACCGCCAGGTTCTTAAATTTTTCCTATCCGACCCGAGTTTTCTGCAAAGGGATCAAAGGAGCTGAGTTTGGCTCTCAGTATCTTTGACGACAAGTTAACCCCTCCAACGGAAGCCAGCTTGAAGCAGGCATTGGGAAATTCGTTTGCCATTTGGAACGAGCTCAAGAAAGCACTCGCCGCAAACTATCCGCCTGTCTCCTTTGAATGGGGGTTTACCAGCAAGAGCACGGGTTGGGGTCTGAGGATCAAACACAAGGAGCGTGTGATTCTCTACATGACGCCCTGCGAAGGTTATTTCCTTGCGTCGTTGGCCTTAGGCGACAAGGCGGTAAAGGCCGCACGCGAGAGCAACTTGCCTAACAAGGTACTGAAGATAATCGCCGGTTCGAGAAGATATGCTGAAGGAACTGGGGTTCGACTTGAAATCAGAAGCATCAGCGATCTGCGGATTGTAGAAAAGCTGGCGGCCATTAAACTTTCGCACTAGCGCTTTACGGAACGGGCTCGCCCTTTTACTCTTTCGGATGAGAACACTGGGGGAAAAAGACGAATGTTTCAACGATTACTAATAACAACTCTGATTCTCTGCACCTTGTTTACACCCGCGCTCGGGTCAACTCGAAATGAGCCGCTGGCGGTTTTTCATCTCGAACCGCATCCCGGCGGCACAGCGATGATGACGCTACGCGCGAAAGTGCGCGGCCACGAAGGACTGTTCATCTTTGATACCGGCGGCGGAATTTCCTACATCAGCCCGTCATTTGCGCAAACCGTCGGCTGCAAAGTGTGGGGACAAATTACGGGGTTTGTATTAACGGGACAGCGCCTGGATATGCCGCGCTGCGACGGGCTGGATTTCGAGATTCAACGACAGCACTTGCAAGCGCCGATTGCAGGTGTGTTCGACATAATGAAGTTCATGCCGCCGAACGTTCCCAAGCTTGACGGCTCGATAGGACTCGATGTCTTCGCCGGCCGTGCGATTACTTTGAGCCTGGCGGAGAGAACGTTGACTCTGGAAAGTCGGGCGAGTTTAGCTGCCCGCATGAAAGGAGGTAAGGAAGTTCCAATCCGTCTCGTGCGCGAAGCTGAAGGTATTGCGCTTGCGGTTGTTGTCGGCGTAATTACTCCCGAAGGAACAGCCTGGATGGAAATTGACTCCGGCAACGGTGGCGCCAACGTGATCGCGAAACACATCGCGCCGCTTATAAACGTGAAGACCGGCACAAAGGAACCTCAGCCTGCGAATTTCAGTTTGGTGGGCGGCATTCCCGTGACAGGTAATGTGCGGGTGAACGAAACGTTGATCATGGATGGCAACATCGGCACCCGGTTTCTGGTGAACTGGGACCTGACGCTTGATCTGGAAAAAGGGCGTGCTTGGCTAACACCGGCTCGGAAGATTCAAACAGCCGCCGGGAGCACTCCGCGTTAATTCATACGAGACGCGCTCCAGCGGGGCGCAATGCTCTGGCAAAATGAAGGATAGAAATCGGCGGCCATTTCGCTCCTCCAGAGCGAGGAAGATTTTATTAACGCTCGAGTTCTTTAAACATTACGTCCCTACGGGACAAAGAGCGTGGTTGGAAGGATCATGTCAATAATCCGCGGCTGGCGTGGCTGAATACAAAGCGTCTCGAATCGCCACATCGCGCGGGTCGCCTGTCAGGGTAACGCCCTTGCGGTTGGGCACATACCCGTAGCCAATTTGTGCTTGCGGGTCCGCGAAACCAAGCGAGCCACCTGCTCCCGGCGCCCCAAATGAGCCCGGTGAACCGAAAGACAATAAGGGGCTGGTCTTCATGAAGCCGAGGGAAAATTGCACCTCGCTCTTCATACACTCGTCGTAGAAACCGTGCGTCGCGGGAATTGCCGGTGCGATCAATTCCTGCAAAGTCTCCTCGCGCAGTCCCAGTTCCTTACCTCCGGTCGCAAACACACTGTAGGCACGAGCGATGGCTCGCGCCGTGCCGACGCCGCCGCCCGCCGGCACTTCGAGGTTGCGGCTATAGATCCGCTTTTCGTCATGAGGAAACTCGGAACCCATCAGCGCCCTGCGGATGTTCGACCGATGATTCCAAACCGACGGCATCAATCGAATGGGAAACCCGAACAACATCTCGAAGAAGCTGGGATCAACGAGAGGGGCGAACCTCGAATCGGGAATTGATTCGGGCAGACGGATATAGAAGTCCAGACCCAGTGGTGAAGCTATTTCCTCCTGAAAAAATTGGCCGAGGCTACGGTGTTGCGGATCAATCCGGCGTAATAGTTCGCTTTCGTAGTATCCGATCGTAACGGCGTGATAAGCCTGTCGCGTGCCCGGCTCCCAGGCAGGTTTCTGGCGAGCCAATACTTCAGCCAGACGCTCGAGATCGGCGATTGTGCTTCTATCAACCGGCTCGTCGAGGGCAAACAGCCCGGCCTGGTGGGCCAGTAACTGCCGCACGGTAATGTTTTCTTTTCCGTTTTGTGCGAACTCCGGCCAGTACTTGCAGACGAGTTCATCGTAATCGAGCCAGCCGCGCGAATGGGCGATTGCCAGGGTCATCGCCGCCATGCCTTTGGTCGCCGAATAAACCAGAGCCATTGTTTTTTCTTCCCAGGGCTCGCCGGTCGCCTGGTTGCGCACACCGCCCCAGAGGTCAACCACTTTTTCGCCTCTGTGATAAACGCAGCAGGCGGCACCAATCTCGCGTCGCTTGGAGAAGTTCTCAGCGAATGCCTCTCGCACTGCCTCATAGCCGTTGCTTACAAACCCGTGAATCTCGACCCGGTTCTGAGCCTCGTCCGCCGCCGCATGTTTTCTCTTTTCAACCCAAACATAAGCAGCGCCCGCAGCGCCTGCCGCCGATAAACCGATGACTGCCTTCGTTAGTGTTTTCATTTCAACTCCTTCCTTACATTGCAGAAAGATCCCTCAATAATGTTGGCCTTATCTCAAAGTAACAGCTTACTTCCGCATCGGCTTCGCCGCCGGATCTGAGGCTTTCGAAGCAAAGCCGATGACTCTTGAGTTCGCTCACTAATTTTCTCGTGCCTCTACGCGCGTGCCATCAGTGATCTGGTTCGACGGGTGCACGATAACTTCCGTTCCCTCCTCCAAGCCGCTCTTAATCTCTGCTGCGAATGGCGTTCGTTGGCCCACTGCAACTTCGCGCAAATGCGCCACCCCCTTCTCAACCAGAAACAGACTCCAACTTTCTCCGCGACGAAACAGCGCGCTAACGGGAACCTGCAAAACGTCGTCAGCCTGCCAGACGACTATGCGACCCTCGACGCGGTAACCGTCGCCGAGTGTGGTTGAAGGTGTCGTCAAATCGGCGACCACATTTACGCGTTGCTCCTCTATCCCTAAGGCAGAGACTTTCGTGAACGCTGACGGTTCCATCAACCTCACTCGCGCCTCCAATGATTCCGCCCCACCCCAGCCTTCGATTACGACGAGTGCTCCTGGCCTGACTTTGACTGCATCCGTCGAAAGCAATTCGATTACGACCTCAAGCATGGAAGGGTTGCTCAGTTCGACTAATGGAGCGCCAGCGGCGATTACTCTTTCGCTTTCCTCAACAACCCTTAACACCCTTCCGCGCACAGGCGCCTGGACTTTCACTATTGCCGTAGCAGGACTCGGACTTTGATCGGCTGCCAGCAATGCCGCGCTCGCGACTTCGACTTCGTGCGCTGCACTTTCGGCTCTGGACCGCGCGGCTTCATATTCGCGAAAGCTGGTTGCGACTTCTGTCTGTGCTTTTTCCAACTCCTGTCGGGAGATGTCTCCACTGCGGGCAAGAATCTCGCAGCGATCACAATCTCGCCGTGCCTGATCGTAAATGGCTCTGCTGCGCTCGATCATTCTATCGACTTCGCGCTTGGTGTCCTGGGCGGCATTGACGCGGGCAATTGCTTCAGCACGTTGCCGCGGATCCAAAGGCGTCAACGGCGGTGTTTCAATCAGCGCCACAACCTGTCCTTTCTCAACCGTATCACCACGGCGAAGAGTGATGCGTTGAATCCGTCCGGCCACCGGCGCGGCAACCACGTAACGATCACGCACACGAGTCTTGCCTTCTCCATCCACGGTGACACGCATCGAACCGCGTGCGGTTTTCGCGGTGTCTACCTTCGTGGGCTCCGGACGCAGCCACATCGTGACGAGCGCGACGACCGCCACGGCAACAATGATTAAGACGATGGTATTTAAGATTCGTTTCATGGCGATTTACCCCACAGTTATTCCCTCGTTTTCAAGACCGCTACCAGATCCAGATTTCGTAAACGCCAGCGCACCAGATACCCGGAAAGAAAGGCCGATCCCGCTACGACGAGAAAAGCGAGCGTATAAGTCTTGGCACTGATAAAGAGTGGAAATCGGATCAGCTCGGTGTCTATCACAACCGTAATCAGCCAGGCGATCCCATAGCCCAATGCGAACCCGAGCGGGATCGCAACCGACGTCAGGATTGCCTGTTCGCCCAGCAACATGAAGCCAATCTCGCCGCGAGTGAAACCCAGGACGCGCAGCGAAGCGAGCTCGTGCCCACGCTCTGACAGTGCTATGCGAGCGCCGTTGTAGACCATCCCGAAGGCGATGATTACGGCAAACGCAATCAGAATTACGGTCGACACGTTCATAGTCCTGGCGATAGTTTCATTGAAGCTAGCTAAGGCAACTTCAGGAATTGAAACTGCACTGACGGCGGGTGTCTGTTTTAGCTCGGAATATAGTTCTGGTATTCGAGCTGATTCCACCATCAGTAACGCGCCGCTGCTTGACTGGCCCTCACCCAGCAGGTTGTTCAAAGCCTGAAGGTTCATGTAGGCAGAGAGTCCAACCAATTCATCGACAGTTCCCACCACCGCGATGTCGCGTACGGGCCTGGTCCCTTCGAGAACTTCGACGGTGATACTTTCGCCGGGCTTTACGCCAAGAATCTCGGCAAGTTGAGTTGTAAGCAGCAAACCGTCCGCAGGAAGTGTGACGGTTTGAGAGTCTTTCGTGACTATGCGACGCAAGTCGGATGCGCTTTCCAATCCCAGAACCGCCGTGCGGCGCGTCCGATGTCCGACACGCAGTCGTGCCGGAACAGTGCGATAAGGTTCGACGCGGATGACTCCTGGTAGGTGAGCCAGATCGTATTTCACACTCGCCGGGCGTGGCTCGTGGAAAGCAACGGAAGCATCTTCACGCTGGACCTGGTAGAACTGGACCTCGATGATTCGTCCGATAGTATCGAAATAGAGGAAGAACCCTACGACCAAAAGACCTACCGCGAGAGCGATGCCGAAAATCGAAACCATTGCCTTTCCGGGTCGGCGCTCCAGATTGCGAAGAATGATCCGCACGGAAGTGGGTACGAGTTGATGAAAACCCAGGCGCTCAATGAAGCCGGAGCGAAACCGCGCCGGCGGCTCAGGACGCATCGCTTCAGCCGGCGGCAAGCTAACGGCTCGCCTTACAGCCGCAAGCGCACCGATCGCCGCTGAGGCCAGACTGATTAGTACCGCCCCAAAGATTACTGATGCACCGGGTTGATAGCGCAACACGGGAAATCTGAAGAACTCCATATAGAGCGCGGTGATCTTGAAACCAAAATACCAACCGACAGCAATCCCCAACGCAACACCGCTCAGTACAACTACAAATGCAAGTTTCAGATAGTGAAAGCCGATGGAGGAGTTCCCATATCCGAAGGCCTTGAGTACCGCGATCTCCTGTCTCTGCATTGCCACCATGCGCGAAAGCACCAGGTGAATCAGGAAAGCAGTGACGGCGAGAAAAATGGCGGGAATGAAAGTGCCGGTTACCTGCAGCTCGGCGATCTCATTGGAAAGAAAGCGATGGGAAACCTGATCGTTGCGATTGTAGGCACCGAAGCCGCCGTAATTGGCCAGCAGATCATCAAGCCGGTGGATAACATCGGCTTCCACTGCACCGGGAGCGAGAGTAAGGGAAACATCATTAAATGCGCCTTTCATATCGAAGGCTGGACCCAGTGCTGCGCGGCTCATCCAGATCACGCCTGAACGGCGGTTATCCGGAAACATTTCCCCGCTTCTCACCTCGTAGACGTATTCCGGAGAGAGCGCTACGCCTACGATCTGGAGCCGCTGCCATTTTCCGTTAATCACTGCTGAGATCGCGCTGCCAGGCTGCAGTTGATTTGCAGTCGCGAAAGCACCGCTTACAAGAACTTCGTTCCTCTGGCCTGCCTCGAGATAACGACCTTCCCGCAGGTAAAGATCATTCAACATCGGGACTTGTTGTTCTGGGATTGAGATGATTCGTCCCTTGGCAGGTTCGTCTAACCCGGGCACGTCGAGCGTTACATCGGCCACCACGCGAAACTCGACTTTTCCTACGCCGGGAATTTCGCTGATGCGCGTCGCTAGTGAATCCGGCGCGCGTTTGAGTTGCACGAACACATCCGCGAAGCGATAGCTTTCGTAGTACGACTGTCGCGAAGCCAGAAGTGAGTTATAAGTGCTTCGCATTGCGACAAAAGAAGCAACCCCGCAAGCCACTACGAGCGTGATAGCAACTATCTGCCCCCGCAAGTGGATGACGTCGCGAATGAGTTTTCGATCAAGTGTGGCCATCGTTAACTCAACCTCACCAAACTAACTCGGCTGGTGCGGCCTTCTTTTCGTTGCGCTGCACTTCAGTGATCTCGCCGCTGCGCATTCGTAAGACGCGGTCGGCCATGGCCGCAATCGCGGCATTGTGCGTGATGATCGCCGTGGTAGTGCCGAGTTCGCGATTGACTCTCTCGATCGCTTCCAGAACTAACTTGCCCGTAGCGTAATCGAGTGCACCAGTTGGCTCATCGCAAAGCAACACTTCCGGGCGCTTTGCTACTGCGCGCGCAATTGCCACTCGTTGCTGCTCACCACCCGAGAGTTGGGCGGGAAAGTGATTCATGCGGTCGCCCAGGCCTACAAGAGCTAGAGCTTCTTCGGGCCGCATCGG
>DASSCX010000274.1:0-12214 GCA_035697425.1 Pyrinomonadaceae bacterium
GGGCGCCACGGCCACAACGCTCTACGATATCGATTCCACCCAGGACACTCTAGTGATTCAAAATCCCCCCAACAGCGGAATCCTTAACACTGTCGGATCGCTCGGCTTTAACACCAGCGACCTGGTGGGATTTGATATCTCTCGAGTCAGCTCCACAGCCTTCGCCTCATTGACTGCACCAGCCGCGGCCACTTCCTCGTTCTTTCTGATTAATCTGACAACTGGGGCGGCAACGCTTGTCGGCACCATTGGGGGCGGCGCCACCATTCGTGGTATTGCAATTGTGCCTACCGCCCTTGCCGGTGATCTTCTGATTAGCGAATTTCGACTTCGTGGCTTGGGCGGAGCGAGCGATGAGTTTGTAGAAATCTACAATCCCTCAAGCCAACCCCTTACCGTCGCGACGTTTGATGGCTCTTCAGGTTTTTCCCTTGCAGCCTCGGATGGCGTAGCCCGATTCACAATTCCGAATGGGACGGTTATTCCGGGAGGAGGGCATTATCTTGGAGTCAATTCCGTCGCCTACTCACTCACAGCATATCCCGCCGGCAACGGCACAACTGCAACAGGTGACGTAACCTACACCACGGAGATCCCAGACAATGCCGGTATCGCATTGTTCAATACTTCAACTCCGGGAAGCTTCAACGCTCTCAATCGACTCGATGCGGTAGGCTCGGCAACTGAAGCGAACGGTCTTTACAAGGAGGGCACTGGTTATCCGGCTCTTGGTACCGGCCTTCTTAACTATTCGTTCTTCCGCAATCTGAAAACCGGCGTACCCCAGGACACTAACAATAACTTTGCCTCGGGAGTCCCTGAACCGGCCGGTGCGACACCGCAAAATGACTTTATTTTTGCGGACACACTTGCATCGTTAAGTCCCGCAGGTCAGCGTCTGGGAGCTCCGGGGCCGGAGAATTTGTCCAGTCCATTACAGCGCAACAGCACCATCAAGGCGTCGCTGATCTTTCCGTGTGTGTCTAGTTCTTTGCCGCCTAATCGTATTCGTAACGGCAGCGGAAACTCCGGTTCATTAGAACTTCGTCGCAAGTTCACCAACAACACCGGATCACCTGTGACGCGGCTTCGCTTCCGTATCGTGGACTTGACCACAGTTCCAGTGCCCGTCGGTACAGCAGATTTGCGCGCGGTTACCTCCGTCTCAACAAGCGAAGCTGACCCCTGCGGAGGACCCACGGTTGACATTCAGGCGTTAACCCTGGAACCGCTAGAACCTCAAACGGTGGGTGGGTTTAACAACACTCTTTCGGCCGGGACCATCACTTTGGCATCGCCTCTGGCCGCAGGAGCAGCAATCAACGTCAACTTCACGCTTCTTATCTTTCAGGCGGGTACTTTCCGTTTCTTCGTTAACGTTGAAGCGCTACCTTAGCGAGACACGAACTCTAAGTCCGTCCAGCATTCAACCTGATGCAGAGGAAGGATCAATGATCCTTCCTCTTATCATTTTCAGGACGGTGATCCTGGTTCGCTTTAGATTCGCCCGACAAGGCGGTTCTTAGCACTAACACAGTTTGCGCTTGAAACGTCTCATTCACACCGGGCTTCAGCCCGGTGCGCAGTGACCCACAGAGTATCTAAGCGTTTCAACGGTTTCTCTTGGGTAAGCAGGAACGGGAAACCGTTAAAACGGTTCCGTTGACTATTTGAGTATTGAGTGACGGGGCTGAAGCCCGGTGTGAATAAGAGTTCCAAATTGAACCACCACATCGTTATTGACTCGCTTGACGCACTGCAAGTCGCATGTTAGTTTGCGGCTTCGCCCTTTTTTAGCAGTTTTCAAGTGTAGGATGCGAAATCACATCCTTCGGAGACCCGCTTGACAGCACCTGCGGTCGAACTAAAAAAGACTCCGCTTAACGAAGCACACCGCCGCCTGGGCGGACGCATGGTCGACTTTGGTGGCTGGGATATGCCCGTGCAGTATCCGGCCGGCACCGTCGAGGAACATCTGCGTACACGAACGCGCGCCGGTCTCTTTGATGTCTCACACATGGGCGAGATCGAGGTGACCGGCCCTGACGCGATTTCCTTCGTAAACCGCATCACTTCAAATGACGTTAGCAAACTTGTCGATGGGCAGGCGCACTATTCCGCGTTAACGACGCCTACCGGAACTGTTGTTGACGATTTGATTGTCTACCGGTTTGCCGCTGATCGATTGATCCTGGTGGTGAATGCGGGCACAACAGAGAAGGATTGGGATTGGATCACCGAGGCTCGCGCGGGAGAGAGTCTCGAACTTCGCAATGCGAGTTCTTCTTATTGCCAGATTGCACTACAGGGACCTGAGTCGCTCGCAATCCTGACACCGCTTACGGACGTTTCCCTTCCTGACATCAAGTATTACCACTTCACGGAAGGAGCGGTTGACGGTGTCCCAGCCATCGTTTCCCGAACTGGCTATACAGGTGAAGATGGGTTTGAAGTGTACGCGGCGGCGGATAAGGCTGAGCAACTTTGGAACAAGCTGCTGGAAGCGGGAAAGTTTGGTTCAGATACGGGAATTCTCCCCTGCGGACTCGCAGCGCGTAACACCCTGCGTCTCGAAGCGGGCATGGCTCTTTACGGACATGAGATCGACGAGTCAACCACCTTGCTGGAAGCCAACCTTGGCTGGATTTGCAAGTTAAGCAAGGGCGACTTCACCGGACGGGAGGCACTCGCACGGCAAAAGGAAGCGGGTGTCACGCGGCGCCTGGTCGGCTTCGAGATGACCGAACGGGGTATCGCTCGCGATAATCAGGATGTCTTAATCAATGGTAAGCGCGTCGGCAGAGTCACTTCCGGAAGTCCGGCGCCTTACCTAAAAAAGAACATCGGCATGGCATACGTGCCCGCGGAGTTTGCCAATGAAGGCCAGGAAATTCAGATCGATGTGCGCGGACGATTAATTGGCGCCCGCATTGTTAAGACGCCCTTCTACAAACGAGTCCGCTAAGTTTTGACGCAAAGCTTAGTTTGCGGTTATTAAAATTTTTGGAGGAGCCATGGCTAACGTTCCGGAGAATTTACATTACAGCAAAGACCACGAGTGGGTGCGAGTCGATGGGGACGTGGCCATCGTTGGCATTACAGATTACGCGCAAAACTCCCTTGGTGATGTTGTCTACGTAGAACTGCCGAAAGCGGGTGATGAATTTGCAGCTCATGAGGCATTCGGGTCAGTCGAATCAGTAAAGGCTGTATCTGAGGTGTTCTCGCCGGTAACAGGTGCGATCGCTGAAGTGAATAGTTCGCTCAACGATGAACCTGAGAAAGTGAATAACGATCCCTATGGCGAAGGCTGGATGATTCGCGTCAAAATGCAAACTCCACTCGAGGTTGATAGTCTTTTGACGGCGGCGGAGTACGAAGACTTTACCAAGGCGGAGAAAGAGTAGACTTTGCGTTATATTCCCAACTCGCCCGATGAACGGGCCGAAATGCTTCATCAAATCGGCCTGGACAAAGCGGCCGATCTATTTGACACCGTCCCTGAGCAGCTTCGCCTCACGCGCGATCTGGATACGCCAGCAGCACTTTCCGAATTGGAATTGCTTTCGGGTTTCGAACAAATGGCGGCGCGCAATCCCGGCGCGCAACGCGCCAGCTTTCTTGGGGCCGGAGCTTACTCTCACTACATTCCCACTGTAGTTGATCACATCATTTCGCGCTCCGAGTTTTTCACCGCCTACACTCCTTATCAACCCGAAATCTCTCAGGGCACACTCCAGGCAATTTTCGAGTTTCAAACACTCGTTTGCCAGTTGACCGGGATGGATCTCGCGAACGCCTCGATGTACGACGGTTCTACGGCGCTCGCGGAAGCGGTGTTGATGGCAGAGCGGGTAACGAAACGTTCGAAGGTAATCGCTTGCGGAGCAGTGCACCCGGAGTATCTGGAAGTCTGCAAAACTTACGTGCAGCACGCGGGAATCGAACTCGAGCACATAAACTTCGACGCCGCGACCGGACAAGCAACTGCGATTGATGCACTTGATGATAAAACCGCCGCAATCATCGTGCAGTCTCCAAACTTTTTTGGCTGCATTGAGGATGTTGCGCCGCTTGCCGAGAAAGCGCATGCGGCCGGCGCCTTGCTGATCGTCGCCATTACCGAAGCGATTTCCCTGGGCCTGCTTAAGTCTCCCGGCGCTTGCGGCGCCGACATTGTAGTAGCGGAAGGACAATCGTTTGGAGTGCCCCTCTCGTTTGGCGGACCTTACGTCGGACTCTTTGCGACGCGAGAGAAGTACGCTCGTCAGATCCCCGGCCGCCTCGTCGGCGAAGCTTACGACAAGCAGGGCCGCCGTGGTTTCGTCTTAACCCTGGCTACGCGCGAGCAACACATCCGCCGCGAAAAAGCGACCTCGAATATCTGCACGAATGAAGGCTTGATTGCCCTCGCTGCAACGGTCTACCTGGAAACAATGGGACGACGCGGTTTGCAAGAAGTGGCCCAGCAATGCGCTCAGAAGGCCGCTTACGCTGCGCGCCGGATCGCTGAACTCCCCGGCTTCTCACTTCCCTTCGCCGCATCTCGCTTCAACGAATTTGTGGTCACGGCGCCAATTCCTGCCGCCGAGCTTTTGCAGCGACTAGCGCAGGAACAAGCGATCAATGGCGGACTCGCTTTGTCGCGCTACTTCGCGGATCGTGCCAATGATTTTCTCGTCTGTGTGACGGAGATCAATTCACGAGCGCAGATTGATGCCCTCGTTGAGGGACTCAGAACACTCAGTTAATGATGAAAGCAAATATCACGAAGGTCACTTCACATATCAGCCACAACGAAGCGCTGATTTTTGAACGCTCGCAGACAGGGCGTATCGGTTATCGACTGCCACCCCTCGATGTGGATGAACGCCCGCTCGACGAGCTGGTGCCGCCGCAGTTTCGCCGCGACGACGACTTGGAGGGCGTGCCGGAAGTGAGCGAGGTCGACGTGATTCGGCACTTCACCCGCATGTCTACCTGGAATTATTCGATCGATCAAGGCATGTACCCGCTCGGCTCGTGCACGATGAAATACAACTCGCGCTTGAACGAGAAGGTGGCGCGGATTGGCGGATTTGCGAACCTCCATCCTTTAACCGAAGAGCAGGATGCGCAGGGCGCGCTCCAGGTGATTCATGAGTTGCAGCATCACCTCGCCGAAATCACCGGTTTACCCGGTGTTTCGTTGCAGCCGGCCGCCGGCGCGCATGGCGAGATGACCGGAGTAATGATCATTCGCGCTTACATTGATGCGCGGGATGGCACGGGTACTTCGGCAAAGCGCCGCACGATGTTGATTCCCGACTCGGCACACGGGACCAATCCGGCGTCGGCACATCTTTCCGGTTTTTCAGTAAAGACGATCAGGTCGACTGCTGAAGGCTTAACTGATCTTGAACACCTGCGCGAGCTTTGCGCCCACGGCGAGGTTGCCGGGCTGATGCTTACTAACCCCAATACCCTGGGATTGTTTGAAAAGAACATTCAGGAGATCTGCACGATCGTTCATGAGGCCGGAGGTCTCGTCTATATGGACGGCGCGAACATGAACGCCCTCGTCGGGATTGCGCGGCCGGGCGACATGGGCGTCGATGTGATCCACCTGAATCTACATAAGACCTTTTCCACACCACACGGAGGCGGCGGTCCGGGCTGCGGACCTTGTTGCTGCACCAGAGAGCTTGAGCCGTTCTTACCTGTGCCCCGGATTGTTAAGGACGACTCGGCTTACAAACTAGACTTTAACTATCCCAACTCGATCGGCCGCGTGAAGGCCTTCCTCGGTAACTACGGCATGATGTTGCGGGCCCTGGCTTACATTCAGACGCACGGCCACGACGGATTAAGAGAAGCTACTGAAGCCGCAGTCTTGAATTCGCGTTATGTTGCTCATGGTCTAGCGGTTGACTACGAACGACCCTTTGCACAACCTTCGATGCATGAAGTTGTCTTCACCGACAAACGGCAATCACGAAAAGGGGTTCACACGCTCGACATTGCCAAGCGCTTGATCGATTACGGCTTCCATCCGATGACAATTTACTTTCCCTTGATAGTTCAGGGTGCGATGCTGATTGAGCCAACCGAATCGGTTGGGCGAGCTGAGCTGGATCAGTTTGTCGAGGCAATGAGATCGATCGCGCGGGAGGCTGTCGAAGATCCGGAGCTTGTTATCAACGCGCCGCATTCAACCCGGATTGGCAGACTTGATGAAGCAGCTGCGGCACGGCGTCCGGTACTTCGTTGGAAGCCGACTCAGGCAGCGAGTGCGGGATAGTTAGGAAGGAGACAGTAGTCAGTGGCTTTGCCACCTCCCGCGCGGTAAGGCTTGCCTTACCGAAATGCCCTTATTGGTTTTTTAGCGCGAAGGTGAGTCTCGCGCTATCGATTAGGTAGCAAAGCAGCCCCAGAGGCTGTGCCCTGAGGTGACAAAAGCCAGTCAGGCGTCCCACTCCGGTTTCTCGGTGGCTGCCGCGACAGCGATTCCCGTCGAAGGAATCTTTAGTAAGGCCAGTCTCTCCACCACCCTTCCATTAAGGACGTGCTCTTCGATGATCTCCGCCACATCGCTCGTTCGCACCTGGGCGTACCAAACGCCGTCCGGATAAACCATTACCGCCGGCCCGATCGCGCAGAACCCCACGGACGCACACTCGGTTAAGACAATACTCCCACGCGGATTCTTTCCTTTCTTCTCCTTACCAAAAAGAATTCCCCGAGCCAGCAGTTCCCGTTCAAATGTCGCCTTAACTTCGGCGCTGTTCACCGCCGAACAGGACGTTCCCGTGCAAACAAAGATGTGATGGGTGATGGGCGCGGCCCCTACCGGCGCCAGGCTAAGCAACCGCTGGGTATCGCTGATGAATGGAATCTCCGCCATGGCTTTCCTCTATTTTGATCACTCTATCATGATGCACCTTTCCTCTGGGAATGAACTATTGAATGGCGTTTGCCGATTAGCGGCGGCAAGCCCCTCTTCTACTGATAGCCACCCACTAACGAGCGGCCGCGCAGACTAGTACCCTGCTGGAGAGAACAATCGCCAATTGGCAATCGCCGATCGCTAATTACATTTTGCTAGCAACGGAAAATACATTTAGAATGGAATCCAGAAGGGCGACCGTTCACTAGACCGCAACCAGGAACTCGCGGTCTGAAGCGGGCGCCCACCTTACTATTAGGGCGGCGCACGAATCCGCAGTTTTATGGCAACCGGCCTCGTTATTCACATCTCCTCAGGCGACGACAAACACACTGAAGTGTTAACCGGCGATCGCATTCGCATCGGCAATTGCGATGATTGCGATCTGCGTTTGCGAGCTTCCGCGCTGCCTAAGCGTGCGGAAAGCGATGGCCTCGTCCTGGAACTAGCATTAAAAAATGGTTCTTACAGCGTGGTCGGATTTGATGCCGGCTTAACTCTCAGTCTTAATGATCAGCCGCTGGAGAAGAATGTACATATTAAGGATGGCGACGAGCTGCACATTGCCGATTCCGTTCTTTCCCTGCAGTTCTTTCCCCTGCGCTCTTTGCCTGCTGTTATTCCCGAGTCGTCTCGCGAAACACACATCGCACCCTTTATTGAAGCTGCGGCGATCGAGTCCGCAGCTACCGCCCGCCGCGACGATGCAAAAGTATTCTTGCGCGAGTTTACGCGTGAGCTTGTTCGAGAAATCAATCCCAGCACCAAGCTAATTACGCTTGCCATTGCTCTCGCCCTCGTTGGCGGCGTGCTTTATATCGGCTTCTCGATGTTCAAAGAGATGCAGCGCAGCCGGCGCTTGATTGACGACCAACGCGCGCAACTTACTTCGATGAAGGACCAGGTTTCGAAAACTAACGACACACTCGACGACCTTGGTCGCTCAAACAAGGAAATACGAGACAGCCTTTCGCTTGCCGTAAAACTGCGGAGCGATTATGGCAGCGGGGTGTGTTTGATTGCAGGTTCTTTCTACTTCGTCGAAGCCGGGACGGGACGGCCCTTGCGCTATCCGGAAGCGCAAATGAATGAGAGCGGGGCTGCGATCCAGGGCAGTGGCGATAGTCAGACCCTCACTCCTGAAGGCCGGGGCTCGATAGCGGAGTTTGAGTTTGTCGGTACCGGTTTTTATGTGGGGGGTAACTTCGTCGTTACAAATCGCCACATTGCGCAGCCGTGGCTGGCTGATGAGCGGGCCCAGAGTCTGACCAGCAGCGTCAGAGGTCAGCCGCGTCTCAAAAAACTCAATGCTTACTTTCCCGACCACAAGCAACCGATCCCTTTGAAGTTTAGGTCAGCCGGGCAACGAGATGACCTCGCGGTCTGCACACTCGAAATTGCGGAAGTACCGGCTGCGATTCCTGTGCTGCCGCTGGAAGAAGATGAAGGCCAGGTCGCAGTAGGGAAAATGGTGGTGATGATGGGTTATCCCTCCGGTCCGGATCGCCTGCTGGCTTTGCTTGACGACGCGGAGTCGCGCGATATTCAACAGCGTTACGGTTCGCTCGATGCGCTTTTAGGTTATCTGGCTGAAAAGCGCCGCATTCAGCCGCTTACCACCCAAGGTAGCATTACCGATCTGGACGTGCGTCGCATTGCCTACGACGCGCGTACGGCCGAAGGTGGATCAGGGGCGCCGCTCTTTGGTCCTTCAGGGCATGTTATCGGCGTCAACTTCGCGATCTTCACTGAGAACCAGGCCTCCAACTTCGCGGTGCCGGTTCAATACGCGATTGGCTTACTGGGCCGCGCGGGCTGGACACCACCCGCCCCGAAAGAAAACAAAGATGCTGAGGTTGCCAATCAGCAGAACAGTACTCACTCTGCCTCAGGACCGAAATAGTTCCCCGCTCTGCTCCGAAGTTTCCGATCGAGATCCAACACAGTCCACTTTGAATTTGCGAGGTTAAGATATCCAACTCTAGCTGATGCTATATTGTCTCGGCACCTTTAACCGGCGTCCTCAGTTTGCCAAATCAACATGAGCGGTTGTCAGCAACAAAAAACGCCGCAAGCCGGAGAGCAACAGTGCAGTCGATTGCGCCATCAGAAGGAAGTTCGGAAGCTCTTGCAACTCTACAAGGATTACAACCAGATGGGACCTCAGCCTCGACGAGGTTTACGAAATAAAGGTCATCTTAGCGGTCTTTTCTTGACCTTCCTGCTGGTCTTCTCACAGACCACGCAGCTCAGAGCATTCGCTCAAACCCTTTCCAGCAGCTCAATTCCAACAGCAACAACACCGCACACGGAAAAGTTGTTCCGGCTGGAGATACTACCTGTCGCTGGCGGCGCCGAATTGATTACGATCCACGCACGTCTGGATGGTTTGGATCAGAGGGATCGCGAATGGACGCCGCTTGTAAGTGTTCTCCGCGATTCTCTTGGGGATTCTGATCCGGAAAACGATCGCCTTCGTTACCTCTGGCCACTCACCTACACGCGTCCGGGTCTGGGGCAACGCCTTGCGGGAGCGGTACCATTTTTTTATACGCGAGTAGGAAACAAGCGAACCCATTCCAACAAACCACCGCCACCAGTGATGGATCTCTCTGCGCCTGAAAAACAGGTGTGGGAAAAGATTTTTTGGACCGCATTGCAAACAGTCCTGCTTGATTCTTACGGAATGCCGATCAAAGCCTCAAGCTATTCGTATCGGCGGAATTTGTCCGAGTATCGCAGGTCGCAGATTGTGCGCGCGCTTTCTGTGCTATCGCTTTATCAGGCGGTCGGCGGCACCCCGGCATTCTCGGACGCCGAGATGGGCGACATTCAGTCTCGCTTGCTGCTTACTGATAAGACGTTTGGCGGACTGGTTGACGATCTTTACCTGCAACGCTACTACGAACGCCAGGTCACTGCCCTGCGCGATGAGCGAGGACACAATTGGGAGTTGTTGCGTCAACGCGCGGAAGCGGAGTCTCTGGTTTTTGAACCGCTCGAGATGCCGGACGGCAGCACTACGCACGCAATGTTGTGGATCGCAAAGAACGAACTAGCGACGAAACGTGAAGCACCTTACAACTCGCGCTTTCTGAATATCTCTGACCCGCGCTCCGATAATCGCCTGAAGAAATGGGACGGGTATGTCGAAACGCGTTTTTACGACTCCGAGAACCGCGTAGTTGCTGCCGGCACTGCAGGGGCGCAGCCAGTCGAGCTGATTCCGTTGGCGCTTTACGGTTTGGACAATCCTAAGATTCCCATGTTGCTGGTGGATTTTCGCGATAGCTTCAATCCCACGAAGCGCGAGATGTCGCGGCGCGTCTTGCAGGATGTCACGCGCAACTTCGTTTCGCTATCCGGCGCCGGAGGCATGGCTTACTTTCTTGGTCGCACGGTTTTTGATTTCGCAACCGCCCGACGCGGGATCGACATTAATCAGCCTTCCCGCCTACGGACTTATTCACAGCTTAAACTGCTACTCGCGCTCAACAATTCGCTCGAACCAGAGCTAAAGCAGCAGATCGATGCGCGTCTGGACACGGTTTCCGTCAACCCGCTTGAAAACGACCTGGTGGCGGAGGTGAAGTTGGCACACGAGCAGTATCAGGCTCTAAGGACCTACGCCTTGAAACCTGACGGGCTGCCGGCCAGGCTTGATCGTGATCGACGAGAGGAGCTGGTCCCGCTGAAACATAACAAGGCGGAACAAGTTCTGTTTCGCCTGGGCAATATCCTCTCTTTTGGAGCGTATACACACCGCGAGAAAACCTCGCCAGAGGACGAAAGTCGCCTCGAGATTGCGCGCCGGATCGCTTACCACACGCGTTTCCTGCGTCAGGTAGCAAAGTCCACCCCCCGAGTGGAAGTTGCCTGGAATCTTGACGAAGTGCGCCGCTCTTTACAGTTCCTTGCCGCCCATGGTCCCGAAGTGGGATCAGCGGCGACTCACGCCGCCGCAACTATCTTCTTGAAAACGGACGATGATGAGACGCGGCGCGCCTGCCTCGATAGCCTGGCGCACACCAATAATCGAAAGGCGAAAGATGAGTTGCTGCGTCTCTCGCAGGACAAACGTCTCGAGCCAGTTTGGAAGGAACGCGTGCTCGCCTATCTGGGCAGGCCGCATCCGGATTCACCAATTGCAAATTCGCAGGGCAAGTCCCGCGCAGAAGGATCCGGACAACAGTAACTATCGCCATGACCCGGCTCTTTAAATTCAGTTCGCCCTTCACACTAGTGCGTGCGCATCGGCTTCGACTCATCGTCGCCGCGACTGTTTTAGTACTTTTCGTCGCGCCATACACATTCGCGCAGGCAAAGCGCCTCGTAGTTTTAAAAGTCGACGGCCTTCCATATTCCATTCTCGACAGCGCAGTTAAGGAACGAAATCCCCGCACCGGCAAGAGCCAACTTCCATGGATTGAACACGTTTTCTATCAGCGCGGGGCTCGCCTGAGTAATTTCTACGTGCGCGGTATGAGCTTGTCCGCGCCCTCTTGGTCACTCCTCGATACCGGCCAACATTTGCAGGTGAAAGGAAACGTCGAATTTGATCGCTACACCCTGCACACTTACGACTACCTGAATTTCATCCCCTTCTATTTCAAGAGCGCGGTAGGTTCGAGGATAGATATGCCCGGTGCGGAGGTGCTTGACTCGTTGGGCTTGCCGCTTCTCTGCGACGTGTTTCCCCACGATGAGCGTTACATCAGCTTTCAGCTCTATCAAAGAGGCATGAGGTTCGCCACGCTTCGGGATGGTTTACAAAATCGCTTCGTTAAGAATCCAAGAGAACTTCTCGACGAGTGGACGACAGGATTACAGACTCGCAGCATGTTCTTTGAACAACTTGAGAAAGAACTGATTCAAAGTCTCGAGAACCCAAAGATTCGATATCTCGATCTGTACATCAGCAACTTTGATCACGTTGCGCATCACAATCGCGATCGGCAGTCACAGATGCTGGAGTTGCAGGAGATGGATAGTCTTATTGGCCGTATCTGGACCGCGATTGAAAAGAGCCCCTTAGCGGACGAGACGGCCTTTGTGATGGTGTCTGATCACGGATTCAATACTGACGAGAAGATCTACAGTCAGGGCTACAACCTAGTGAAGCTGCTTGGCAGCCGTTCCGGCGGCGGACATCATGTAATCACCAAGCGCCGGCTGATGCTCGACTACGCGATCAAGGGCATCTACTTCATGGTGCCTTTTATCACCACAACCACTAACGAATCTTACTATCTAAATGGCCAAAGCACTTCCTACCCAACCGTGCTTCTC
>DASSCX010000275.1:0-17593 GCA_035697425.1 Pyrinomonadaceae bacterium
CCTTTGCGAGCGATTCCCCGAGACGCGGTTGTGCCACAAACTAAATAGCGTCATCGCGATTGAATCGATAGTACTGCGACGATCCCAACGCTCGAGAATCTCGGACGCTTCCCGAATCCGCCGGACGTCCTTCTTACCCTGACCAAGGGATACTGTTCGCGTTTGTTCCTTAAGGACTGTCAGCAGTTCCTGCAAGCGCGTCGCTGTGGCCATTACGTGAGTGTCAAACGCCCTGCGACGCCAATCTTCAAACGTAAACTTGGGTTGGGACATTAATATTTCGCGCGAAACCGCGCCGCGAAGATTATCGCCTTCCTGGACCATGTATTTCGGATAGTCCTTTGGATCAGGATTGCCTTCGCTCGTAAGAAGAAAGGGGGTCGTATTGCAGTTCTGCATCCATCCGGTTTTGGGATTAGTCAGTTGGGGCAATTCGGCCATCGAGTGATATCCCTGCCATTCAGTTGCCGGATCACTGCCATCCAGGGGCTTTGTCCAATCGAACCGCGGGTCGCGTTTCGGCACTGCACCGTTGTAGATATAGAAAGTATTGCCCTGTCGATCAGCATACATAATGTTTCCGAACAGCATGTTAAGCGGGGCGATTGCTCGTTTCAGTGCGGCTAGGGAGTTGGCTTTTGTCATGTCGTACCACTCCCGCAGCCAACCATCCGCTTCAAATTTCGCCATCCGCAAAGTGATAAGTTTATTTCCCTGGGCGCCGACCACCGGGCCATGATGGGTCTTGCGCATGGTGAAGCGACGCGTTTGCATTCCCGTTGCCGTCTTGACGAGGATTTCTTCAACTCGCTCAGTGGCCAGCTTGTAACTGGTGCCGTATTTGTACGCGAGAGGACGGGCCGGATCGTCGAACGTTTCCAGATACACATCTTCAAGGTCAGCCGCATTATCAGTGCTGACCCAACCGCCATTGTCGTTGTGGCCGACGTAAGGGAAGGGAAAACCAAAGCGTGTATAGCCAGTGAAATTCCAGCCCTCGTCGCTGTGGACGTGACCTTCGTAAACCTGCCCTGAGCCGAAGAAGGGTAAATGTGGATTGATGAAGAGCAACGCGTGACCGCTGGCAGACTTGGTTGGGCCTACAACCCAGCCATTAGAGCCGACGTTCTGTTGCAGTTCAGCGCTAACTTCCGCCGTGCGAAATTCTGTAGACCAAAGATTGTTATCCCGTGCGAAGCCGTTCTGATAGTAGTTGTAGCGAATGAAGGCGAGGGTGTACCAGGGCTCGATCTTCTTGAGTAGCCTGGGAGTAACTTCCGGATGACGAGCGAGGTAATAATTGAAGCCAGCGGCAAAGCCATCGCAGATGGCGCGCATCTGCGGATCAAGACGTTCATACTCCGCGCGCGCGAGCGTGGGAATTTCGAGGGCACGGTTGCGACGATCTTCATTTAAAGCTTCTTCGCCGTGGACTTCTGCTCCGCGACCTAGCGCCGCTATAAAGTTTTCTTCAACGCGCCAAAAGTTGTCTTCAGCCTGGGCATAGGCGAATCCGAACATCGTGCTTAGATCAGTGCGGCCGAAGACGTGCGGCACTCCATAGGTGTCACGGTAGATCGTCACCTCGCTGGCGAGCTGCGCCGCTGTCTCTTTCGTCGCTGGCTTGCGCGCCACTCTGTTGCCGCTTGTTCGTTGTTGTCCCTTAATCGTCGATGGGGAAACGGCAAGGATTAAGAGGACCAGAACCAGAATCGAAGTGGTGCGTTGGCATAGATCTCTTTTCATAGCGGCCCTCGCTCTCGTTTTATGGCAAAGCCTCGCAGAATACGCCCGGACTTTCAATAGTTTTTGACGCCGGTACAGTACGGGAGTGATAGCGACCGCATTCATGATCGCTGGGTTTCGTGGTCAATCCTTGAGCCCCGCCAATAGGTCACAAACTTGAACGGCTATCAACCATAGTGCGGTCGCTAACCGCTCCCGTACTGAAGCGGCAGGTGATTCCGTACTGACCACAAGTCTCATGTCTTTTCCAGACTGTGTTACCCTAGCGTCACCAGGTAATCAAATCCGCACACCGGCCACCTTATGTTGAAACAGGCGGTTTCGCATTATCACAATCTGCTTCAGGACGAGAATCTTGCCGAAACTTCGCGCGTTATGCTCGATGAAGGGCTTGAGCGCGCGAAGTTGATTTTTGGCGGTCGCCGTTTGTCACCCTACCTGCGCCCTCACTTTGTTACTGAGGAGGATTTCGCGCGGATTTCCGCCATTTGCGAGACGGTCTGGTCTGCGATTCAAAAAGTGAAGGACGCAGCGATCATGGACGATTCCATCATCTCTGATCTGGGATTGACCGATGTGGAGCGCGATCTGATTGCCATCGATCCAGGCTACCGGGCGGTTTCTCCGACCTCACGACTGGACTCTTTTCTTACCGAAACGGCTTACAGTTTTGTCGAGCTAAACGGCGAGAGTCCTGCAGGCATTGCTTATGCCGATGCGGCCTATGACATTTTTTCGGCCCTGCCGGTGATGCGAAAGTTCAGCGAGACATATAATCTTCGTCCGCTTTATGGCCGGCGCTTCATGTTGGACGTTTTGCTTGATTCGTATCGCGAATATCTTGGTGGGCAACTCGATCATAAACCACAGATTGCTATCGTCGACCTGAAAGGAATGCCGACTCTCAAGGAGTTTGAACTGTTCAAAGAGTTCTTCGAACAGCAGGGCTACCGGTCAATTATTTGTTCGCCGGATGAATTGGAATTTAGCAACAATTGCTTGCGCGTCGGCGACTTTGAGATCGATATCGTTTACAAGCGCTTATTGGTGAATGAGTATCTGCCGATCATCAAGGAGCAACCTGCATTGCTGGATGCCTACCGCGCCGGGGCGATCTGCATGGTTAACAGTTTTCGTTCCAAGATTATTCACAAGAAGGCCTTGTTTGCAGTGCTGACAAGCGCGCGCCGCGCGGCGCTCTTCAGTGAGTCAGAGCAAGCGTCAATTCGCAAACATGTTCCCTGGACAAGACTAGTTCGCGCCGAGAAGAGCGACTATCTAGGGGCAGAGATCGACTTGCTCGATTTTGTCAGCGCTAACCGAAACCGGTTGGTGTTGAAACCCAATGACGATTATGGTGGGCATGGAATTACCATTGGCTGGAATTGCGACGAGAGTAGTTGGATAGAGGCCTTGAAAGATGCAGTGGCCGATGGGGATTATGTGGTTCAAGAACGTGTCCCGACTGCGCGCGAAATGTTTCCGGCGCTTAAAGACGACGGCACGATAGAATTTGCGGAGCAGTTGGTTGATCTAGATCCCTTACTTTTTAATGGCAAGGTGGGGTCGGCTTTCACGAGACTTTCGTTTACGGAACTCGCCAACGTATCTTCGGGCGGCGGGATGGTTCCAACCTACATTATTAGCCAGAAGACCTAGTCGCACGCGATCACAGCGTGACGTCCTGGCCTAAGGGAGAACCTCACATGGTTGATGAGCTTAACGAATCTGCACCGGCGCCGGATGAGCGCCGGAAATTTGACCGATCCCGGCTGATTGTCGACGTCTTCTTTAACGGACAAGACGCCACGGGCGTGGCAAGTACGCATGACATCAGTGTCGGCGGGCTCTACATGAACACGCAGGCCGACCTGCCCGAGGGTTCGCTTTTGTTGTTGCGGATTCCGCTGCCGGACGGCCAGGAAGTGATTGTTAACGGCGAAGTAGCTTATGTTAATCCGGGAAGCGGCGTGGGCATTAGCTTTCAGGGTTTGAGCGCCGAGTCTCGCACACTGCTGGAAAGCACACTCAGACGCGATTAATGTCCACTCATGCAGCTGCGCAAATCAGTTGGAGCGATCTTTCTTTTGATGAGCGCGAAGCCCTGTCGGGCAAGCTTGTGGGATTGTACGGCGCAACTCGCGACGACCTGGCGTTTACCGATCTGACTGAAGACAAGCAGCAAGGGCTCCTGCTGCTCCTGAATCGGATGCGCGCGAAACGAGTTTGGCATGTGGTGCGACGCGTACATAACGTTTACGGGCTTCATGGTGTCGGGCTTTCGTTTAGCGCCTGGCCGCTGATTGAGTCAACACTCGCGGCGCGCGCTGATTTCACGCGACGGTTTGCGAATCACAGGGATTGCAGTGGCGGGTTTTATGAAAAGGGAAGGCCGCGAGCCGTGCTCCACTTCCTTTACCAGAATGGCGAGCCGCGAAAATGGTTTGTCCATTTTGACCTCTTCAGCCCGGTTTATTCGCCGCGTAGCGCTGCGAGTCACTTGCGCCATGAAGTTGTGAGAAAGTTTAGACCGGATTGGAGAACGATTAAGCAGTACGTTTGAGATATTGTTAGGTATCACGAACGGAGCCGGTTTGGGGGTTGGGCGTTTAAGAAGGAGCTCTTCTATGTTCGATCAATTCACCCTTGGTATCGAAGAAGAATTTCAGATTGTTGATCCGAAGTCTCGCGAGTTGCGTTCCCACGTTTCGGAGTTCCTTGAGGAAGGCAAGATGATTCTCGGCGAGCAGATTAAGCCAGAGATGATTCAATCGATGATTGAAGTGGGCACCGGCGTGTGCAAGAACATTCAGGAAGCGCGCGCTGATATCACGCGTTTGCGCAGCATAATCTCTGGTCTCGCTGGAAAAACCGGGCTTGCAATAGTAGCGGCCTCTACCCATCCGTTCTCACACTGGCAGGATCAAAAAATCTACGACGATGAAAGATACTCTTTGCTGGTTCAGGAACTGCAAACGGTTGCGCGATCGCTTTTGATCTTTGGGCTGCACGTGCATGTCGGCGTGGCAGACTTGGAGCGGCGCATTCACATCATGAATGCGGCTCGCTATTTCCTGCCGCACGTCCTGGCGCTGACTACCTCGTCGCCTTTTTGGATGGGGCACAGCACGGGACTTAAATCGTATCGTTCCGAAGTTTTCAAGCAGTTTCCGCGCACGGACATTCCCGACCACTTCGATTCCTACAGCAGTTTCCAGCGTTACGTCGACCTCCTGGTGAAGACAGGGTGCATCAACGACGGCAAAAAGATTTGGTGGGACTTGCGGCCGCATCCGATTTTCCCCACGCTGGAATTTCGCATTTGTGACATCCCGACGCGCGTCGACGATACTGTCGCCATCGCAGCCCTTTTCCAGGCCATCGTCGCGAAGCTTACAAAGCTTATCGAGAAGAACCTTGGTTTTCGCCTTTACCGCCGGATGCTGATCCAGGAGAACAAGTGGCGTGCGGTTCGTTGGGGAATCGACGGCAAGATGATCGACTTTGGAAAGCAGAAGGAAGTGCCCACGCGGGATCTGATTCTCGAATTGTTGGATTTTGTCGACGACGTAGTCGACGAACTGGACTCGCGCAAAGAGATCGAACACATCCACACGATTCTGGAACGTCGCACATCGGCAGAAGAGCAGCTGAGAGTGTTTGCGGAAACGAAAGATCTGAACTCCGTTGTCGATCGCCTCATCGAGTTGACGATGGAGAATGTGCCTGTGACAACTGATTTTAGTGTGCCGGCCCCAGTTACTACCGCATCGACGATATCTAAGTAGGTAGCTGGAGCGGGGAGTGTTTCAAAAGTTCCTATGTTGGTGCGGTTTTGGCTTTGCCGCTGGGTGTGAGGCGGCAAAGCCGAACCTAACGTGGCGCCTGGTGTCCGAGGCCAAGTTGGATGGGGGAATTGTTAACTTACTTGTGCCCGGCGCGCCAGGTAGTCCTGCCACAACATTCGCGCTGCCACTGAACGGAAGGGGCGCCAGCCCTCCGCAAGTTGCATCAACTGCTCGGGATTCGGACGCTCTTTCAGGCTTTTCACTGTCTGTGCAGCTGTAGCCAACGCCAGATCCCCGGCTGGCCAAATGTCGGGCCTCCTGAGAACCATGAGCAGATAGACATCCGCGCTCCAGGAACCTAATCCCTTTATCTCCATCAGCGCAGCCTTTACCTCGCCGTCACTCATCTTTACCAGTTGAGATAGCCGCAACCGTTTGTCACGGAGCGACTCCGCAAGATGAAGACAGTACGTCGTTTTCTGACGTGTTAAGCCAAGAGACTTCAGGTGAGTCTCTCCCAGCTCGATCACCCGGGCGGGAGTAAACGGGACAGTGTTCTTTTTCAGTCGCGCAAAAAGACTGGCAGCGGAGGCAAGTGATACTTGTTGTTCGAGAATGATCTTGACGAGCGTCGCGAACCCGGGCGGCCGCGCCCAAAGCGGCGGCGGCCCGAGTCGCTCGAGAATTAACGCCAGTTCCGGATCACGCCTGGCGAGAATCTTTGTAGCGCGGGTGAGGCTCGCTTCTGTCAACGGATCCCATGCCATTTATTTTAGGTGAGAGCGAACGTAGCACGAGCGCGATAACCGGGCAACAGAATTTCCGCGCTGCGGACTTTGACGAGGCACTACGGAGCGGACTTGCTTGCTTAAGCATCAAGGAACGTTCTGTATAGCAGGAATTGCACCGCGGACTTAGGCCGAATGGGCGAGCGCGAGATCTAGAAAGTTCTCAAATAGGATACGGCCGTCGCGTGATTCGTTTTGGTGTTCCCAGCGTGTCCGGCTCTTGTTCCAGTCTTCAAACGATTTCTCCAGATGAAACTGGACGGTGTAGATGAGTTGGCTGTCGCTGCGCTTGACCATCATCTGGTTGCGGCACAGATACGACGTCGCGAGGAGTTTAAAACCTTGGGGGACTTGATCCAGTTGCAGTCCGTGATTTTGCCACACGCGAAGAATTCTCGGCTGACGTGGGTAACTAGGTAGCGCTCCAGTATCGGAATCCTTCAGACCGATAAATATTGGATCTTGCGGGTCCGTAATCCGTATGAAGCGGTACTGATATTCCAGCGGCCGGTTCTCCCTTTGTTCGTGCTGCTCGAGCTTGTCGAGAGTTTTCACGTGCGCGCCAAAACTCATCCCTACAATTTGATGGCCGCCGCAAATAGCAAGCACCGGAATTCTTGTGGCGCGAATAAATCGGCCGAAACTTTCGATGATCTCGGGTTTGTAAAAGTCGAAATCTTGAAGCGTGCCGCTCAATACAATCGCGTCGGGCTGGAAAGTCTCTGCCGCCTGCGCCACGTCGGCGAGATGCGCCACCTCGGTGGTAGGGTTTTTCACCAGTCGGGCAATGTTATTCGAGATGTTTTCCAGCGCCATTTTGGCGATCAGCCGTTCGCGTTTAAGTTGCGTCGCGGCAGCATCGCCCCACTCCACCAGACCCACCTCAGAGAGATCACCTTCGTCGCGTAGGAGATTGTCGACGATTAATACACGTGCTGCCTCGATCCGCTGGGAGATCGGTTCATAGCGGCAGAATGTGTGTTGATAGGGGAAGGGAAAGGCTCCGCCCGCTTCGGTTGGTTGCTGCTCTTCGGCAGCGCGCTCGCTAATCTCCTGGCTCATCTATTAGCTAAAGGTCCAATATGCACTGAAATTCACACCGGGAAACTATAACACTAATTGGCGCGCTGTTTGGTGTTTTGTTTGAACTCAGGTCTTGCTGCCCCCGCACCCAATGCCGCCACCTCGGATTTTAGCTTAGCAATCAAGAGGCCATGGAGGCGCGTCCGGAAACGATCGCTTTCGGCGGCGGCATTTCGATCGGCGAGCAAGAGCATGCGATGCCACGAGGATTCCAATTCGTCGGCTAGTTGTGACGTTCTGGTAATTTCGTAAGGAACGGCGATATCTTCGCAGCCGGCGCGCGCAAGGATTAAAAGGTACCTGGCGGTCGCCAGATCCGGACAAAGCAAGCGACGCCTGCCTACTTTCAATTCCACGCCCAGCAGCGTGTGCTGAATCTCGCAAACCGGTCTCTTTGGCAGTGGCCCAAAGTGATACGAACGTGTCCGCATTTGCAGTACGCGGTTTCGATAGATCAACGGCAGCCAGGTGTCTTTCAGTTCCTCTTTCACCTGCTCTGCGTATTCTTCGGCAGTCATGTTCTAAGAGAATTGGCGTGGGCCACGGGGGATGATGAACGGCAAGGTAAGAGCGATCAGCGCAACGAAAGCGTCACGATGGGTTTTGACTGTAGCGCATTGATCACGCGCCCGGGAAAGAGACCCAGATAGAGCACGCCAACCAGAGTAATCACGAGGGCAACGGCTATACTGGCCGGAATTGGTGGATTAGACCAAGCGGTTGTTCGTTCACGGAAAAACATCACGATGATTAGCCGCAGATAGTAGTAAGCAGAAAGTGCCGTGTTTAGCACCCCAATCACAATCAGAACGTAGTAGCCCTGATCAAGGGCGGCGCGGAACACCATGATCTTGCCGATAAAGCCGGCTGTGAGCGGCATGCCCAGAAGACTCAATAAGAAAAGCGTCAGCGAGAATGCCAGCACGGGAGATTGGAAGCCAATGCCGTTGTAGTCTTCTACCTCAGTGCGCCGATCTCCCGCGCGCGCGACTAGCTGCACAATCGCGAATGCGCCCAGGTTCATAAGGGAGTAGGTCAGCAGGTAGAAAATCACAGCAGCGATCGCCGCGTTTCGTTGGTCGATAGTCGCAGCCGCACCAGCGGCGACAAAGCCCACTAGCGCATAACCCGCGTGCGCAATCGAAGAATAGGCGAGCATGCGCTTGACGTTGTTCTGCACAATCGCCACGACATTCCCAACGGTCATGGTCAGGATTGCCAACACCACAAGGGTCGTTAGCCACGCGTGATGTACCTCCCCCGCGATCGTCTTGTTCCCAGTGGCCACAACGAAGGGAAAAGCGAACACGAAGACGCGCATGAAGGAAGCGAAGCCGGCGGCTTTTGGACCCGCCGCCATGAAGGCCGTAACGGGAGTCGGCGCGCCCTCGTAAACGTCGGGAGTCCAGATATGAAACGGAGCAGTTGCGATCTTGAAACCAAAACCAACCAGCATCATGGCCGCGCCGGCGAAGAGCAGCGGCGGATACTGTGAGTCGTTGAGGCGGCGAGCAATTTCCGCGATGTTGGTGGTACCCGGCAAGCCACCGCTCGTCGATGTGGCGCCGTAGATCAGGGCAATGCCGTACAGCAGAAAAGCCGAAGCCAACGAACCGAGAATGAAATACTTCAGCGACGACTCGTTTGAACGAACGTCGGTGCGCCGAAAGCCTGCCATCACATACGTGGCGATTGAGAGTATCTCCAGACCCAGGAAAACGATCACCAGGTCACCGGCTGATGCCATGAACATCATCCCTGCCGTGGCAAACATCAAGAGCGAGTGGAACTCTCCCGCAGGCAGCTTCTCGTTCTCAACCCACACCATCGAAACCAAAATGGTTAATGCGGAAACTAAAAGAAAGACGAGGGTGAAACCAAGTCGCAGCTCATCCAGCACGATCATGCCGTTAAAAGCCTGACCATTACCGGTCCACGAGAGCCAAAGCCAGACGACGCTCAGGGCGGCTAACAGCAGCCCAAAAAGCGAGATCCCTCCGGTCACCCAGCGTTGCGACGGTCGGGCGAAAGCATCGACCATCATCACCAGCACACCCACAGCGCAGATGATCAGTTCAGGTGCCAACAATGAGAAGCTGATGTCAGGCGGAACAAATTGTAAGGCCAGGAAAAGGTTCATTTGTTTACAGCAAAAGATCCGCCTGTCGGTGGCGCCGCTACGCGAGCCCGCACAGCTTCAACACTCGCCTGCGATCGATCAAGAAAGGGACGCGGAAATACTCCCATGAATAGCATCAAGAGCAGCAACGGAAGTAACAGTCCCACTTCGCGTGCGTTCAAATCGCGCAAAGAAGCGTTCTCCGGATTAGTGACTTTGCCAAACAAGACTCGCTGCAGCATCCAAAGCATGTAGACCGCGGCCCAGATGACGCCAGTCGCGGCCAGCATGGTGGCAACCCGGGGATAGTTGATTGAGTTGGAGGTCCAGCTTCCGATTAAGATTAGAAATTCACCTACAAAGCCGTTCAAGAAAGGCAGTCCAATCGACGAGAGCGAAGCGATAACAAAAAAAGTTGCGAACCAGGGCATCGGCGTCGACAGTCCGCCAAAATCGCTAATCATCCGCGTATGCCGACGTTCATAGATAAAGCCCACAAAGAGGAAGAGCGCTCCGGTGGAGACGCCGTGATTCAACATCTGGTACAGGGCTCCCTGCATGCCCAGCTCGGTCAAGGAGAAGAGCCCGAGCACTACAAACCCCATGTGACTGACGGACGAATAAGCCACGAGGCGTTTTACGTCGGGCTGCACCATTGCTACGAGCGCGCCGTAGATGATGCCAATGACCGCCAGGGTGATCATTAGCCAGGCAAACTGGCGCGACATATTCGGAAACAGCCCAAGGTTAAAGCGCAGCAGACCGTAAGTTCCCATCTTCAAGAGCACGCCGGCAAGAATCACTGAGCCGGCAGTAGGAGCTTCAGTGTGGGCATCGGGCAGCCAGGTGTGCAGCGGGAAGAGAGGAATCTTGATGCAGAATGCAAAGGCAAACGCGAGGAAGAGCCAGAACTCCGCACGCGGCGTGAGTGCAACCGCACCACTACTCATCGCCTGCATGATCGTCACGTAGTCAAAAGATCCGAAGATGAAGTAGAGCGCGATGATGCCGACAAGCATTAACAAGCTTCCCACAGCCGTGTAGATGAAAAACTTGATCGCAGCGTAGACGCGGCGCTCGCCACCCCAAATGCCTATCAGGAAAAACATCGGCACCAGGGAGGCTTCAAAGAAGAGATAAAAGAGCAGCAGGTCGAGCGAGACGAAGACGCCAATCATCGCTCCTTCCAGCAGTAGCAAGAAGATGTAATACGAGAGTTGCCGCTTCTTGACTGCGGCCCAACTGGAAAGAATGGCGATCGGCATCAGGAGGGTGGTGAGTATCACTAACCACAAACTAATGCCGTCCACGGCGACGTGATAGCGCGCGCCGATGGCTCCAATCCAATTGGCATCCTGTTCAAACGTATAGCCCCCGGTTCCGGAGCCATTGATAAGTAGTAGCGACAAAGCGAACGTGGCTATTGAAAAGCCCAGTGCAATCCACTTGAAGTGCGCCTCGTTTTTCGTGGCAAGATTGTAGGCAGCCGCAACGACCGCGCCGATTACGGGAAGCAGAATCAGAATCGTGAGCAAGTATTGCCTCATATTAACGAACCAGTCCGAGCAGACCCACCGCGAAGTAAGCAAAGAAGCCGATAATAGCGAGCGCGCCAACGAGGATGATTGCTGCGTAACCGCGAACAAAACCCGCCTGCAGGTGGCGGAACAGCCGGCCCATTTCCGTTACCGCGTCGCCCAGTGAATGGAGAAAGCCATCGATTACGCCACGGTCAAAAACTTTCCACAACGCTTCGCGCGAAATAACGTGAACGGGGTTGATGATTGCGGCGTCGTAGATCTCGTCCACGTAGTACTTGTTTTCGAGAATGCTCGGCAATCGCAGAAGCGGACGCTTTTTGAATAGGAACCAGCCGGCGGCAATGCCGGTCGCGGCGATCAGGACCGAAACAAGCGCCAGCAACCGTTCCTGACTGATCTCTTCCGGCGAATGCGCAGCAGCAGTCGCGGTAGTAGTAGAGGCATGTTCGCTGCCAGCGGTAGCTCCCGATCCCTCGAGTGAGTGAATCGGCGGAGCGCCGTCCTGCGCTTGCGGCTTATCCGAGAGCCATTCAATGGCATCAGCCTGGTTTGTTTCGGTCGCGTGGCCGGCGCTGGCATTGGGAACGTGGCTGATAGCCGGTTCCAGCGTCTCTTCGATGTAGTTAGTTGGATGACTGCTGAAGATGGAGCCCAGTGCGTAGGGAACGCCGATAAAACCACCAATTGTCGAAAGCACTGCCAGAACGATTAGCGGCACGGTCATCACCCAGGGCGATTCGTGCGGCTCAGGCACGCCGTGATGCTCGTGCTCATCATCTGAGTGGTGATCCCCCGCAATGTTTACTTCCCGAAAGCGTTCGGTGCCCCAGAACGTCATCACCATCATGCGGGTCATGTAAATCGCCGTCAGTAATGCCGTCAACGCGCCTATAAACCAAAGCAATTTGTTCCAGACCGGACTCGGCAAGCTAAACAGGCTGGCGCTCCAAACCTTCCAGAGAATTTCGTCCTTGGAAAAGAAACCCGCGAAAATGGGAATGCCCGAGATGGCCAACCAGCCAGTGAGCATCGTCGCAAACGTTACCGGCATGTACTTCTTCAAGCCGCCCATGCGCCGCATGTCCTGCTCGTGATGCATTCCGTGAATCACCGAGCCGGAGCCGAGGAAGAGAAGTGCCTTGAAGAAAGCGTGAGTAATGACGTGAAAGATTGCTGCCCCAAAAGCGCCGACGCCACATGCCAGGAACATGTAACCAAGTTGCGACACGGTTGAGTACGCCAGGACCTTCTTAATGTCGTTTTGAGCGATCCCGATCGTCGCCGCGAAGATTGCCGTTGCCGCGCCAATGATCGCCACAATCAACATCGCGGTTGGCGCGTGTGTATAGATCACCGAGCAACGAACGATCATATAGACGCCGGCAGTGACCATCGTCGCCGCATGGATTAAGGCCGAAACAGGTGTTGGGCCGGCCATCGCGTCCGGGAGCCAGACGTAGAGCGGGATCTGGGCGCTCTTCCCAACTGCCCCAATGAAGAGCAGGACGGCAACTGAGGTGATGCCACCGGCAAAGATGGCTTGCCATGTAAACGGATCGACGCTCATGCCGCCAATGATCTGCAATGCGCTCGTTACACCGTGCTCAGGTTTGTTGAAGAAACTTATGGACCCGGTAAGGAAGAAGACGAGCATCAGCCCCAAGACAAAGCCCCAGTCGCCAACTCGATTTGTGATGAACGCCTTCTTCGCAGCGTCCCCGGCTTCTTTACGGTCGGTGTAGTAGCCAATTAAAAGATAGGAACAGAGACCCACGCCTTCCCAGCCGACAAACATCAGCAGGAAATTGTCCGCGAGCACGAGGGTAAGCATCGCGAACATGAAAAGATTCAGATAAGCAAAGAAGCGATAGAAGCCGGCATCCTTGTGCATGTAACCGGCGGCGAAAAGGTGAATCAGGAAGCCGACAAACGTAACGAACAAAGCGTAGGTGCCGCTGAGGCGATCCATAGCCAAGCCGAAGTCTGCGCGGAAGCGGCCAACTTGAATCCAGGTCCAGAGGTGATCAAGTACTGGTTCTGTCGCTCGCAGGGCGCCATTGGCCTTGAAGGCGAGAAAAAAGGCAACGAGAGTTGAGATCCCAACGGCGGCGCAGGCGATGCCGGCAATAACCTTCTCATTTCGCAGGCGCCGCCCCACAAACCAGTTGAGAGCCGCACCAACCAGGGGAGCGAAAATGATTAAGCTGAGGAGATTGTTTTCGGGCACTAAACTCTCATTTCCGAACTGCGTGTTTGAACTTAGAACTTTGTACTTTGAACTTTGTTATTTGAACGTCCGTTGCTTTAGACGCATCGCACGCGTGTGGAGCCCTCACGAACAAAGATCAAAGCACAAAGCACAAAGCACAAAGCACAAAGTTCAGAGTTTTAAGATACTAGCCTCATCTACATCCAATGTTTCCCGGTTGCGGAAGATGGCGATAATAATTCCCAGGCCCACCGCCGCTTCGGCGGCTGCAACCGTCATCACGATGAAAACAAAGAGCTGACCTGTGACGTCCTGGAAAAAACTAGAGAACGCGACGAAGGTCAGATTTACGGCATTGAGCATCAGCTCAATGCACATGAACATCGCGATTACGTTTCTGCGGATGATCACGCCGACAACGCCAATCGTAAAAAGAATGGCAGAGAGGGCGAGATACCAGGAAAGTTGCGGGCCCATAGGTTAAATCCGTTTGTCTGGATCGTTCAGACGATCGACACCCATCAAGAAGCGCGCCTCTACAGTTGTGTCGGTTTCGACTGCCGTCTCATCCGTCGCCAGCGGATCCAGAACGTTCATTGCCAAAACCTGCGCACCGGGTACTACGCGAGAGGTCGCCGAGATAGTGCTGCGCCGGGCCAGCGACATTGCGCCGACTATCGCCATCAGCAGTAATACCGAGGTAATTTCAAAAGGCAGTAGATATTCCGTGAACAGGCCCGCTCCTACGGACGCAGTCAAACCGACATTGGAAACGTTTCCTCGTGGCGTGTACGGAGACGCCTGCACCGAATAAAGAATGAAAGCCGTTTCGGCAATTAAGACAGCAGCCAGACCGATCGCTACCGGGGCGAGGAAAGCGAGGCGATTGCGGCGGGGTTCTTCATCCTCCACGTTGAGCAACATGATCACGAATATGACGAGCACCATGATCGCGCCGGCGTATACGATTACCTGAACTGCCGCAATAAACGGCGCCGCAAGCATCACGTAAAGACAGGCCAGCGATAGCAGCACGCCAATTAGCGAGATAGCGCTGCAGAGCGGATTCCGTTGCGCCACCATGGCAACAGCGCATCCAATTGCGATTCCGGCAAATAGTATGAAGAGCAGAGTAGTAATCATTTCCAGCCGCCGCTAACTACCACGTATGAACACAACCGTCGCCGTAATTAGAATGTTAAGAATCGCCAACGGGATCAAAACCTTCCAGCCAAAGTCCATTAACTGGTCAAAGCGAAAGCGCGGAAGGGTGCCGCGAATCCAGATGTAGAGAAACAGGAAAAACAAGATCTTGACCGCGAAGTAGCCCACACCGAGGATGGGTAACTGCTCGACAAACGGTCCGTTCCAGCCGCCCAGAAACAATGTCGTGGCAAGCATCGAAACCGTAATCATGTTGATGTACTCAGCATTGAAGAAGAGGAGAAACTTGATCGAGCTGTACTCAGTATGAAACCCGGCCACAAGTTCCGTCTCGGCTTCGGGCAGGTCAAAAGGCACGCGATTGGTCTCAGCGATGGCCGAGATCAGGTAGAGCACGAATCCCAGCGGTTGATAAAGAATGTTCCAATTCATGCCGTACCAACCAGACTGCTGTTCGACGATGCTGTAAATGTCCAGTGTGCCGGCAAGCAACACTACGCCGATGAGGGACATGCCGAGGGAAAGCTCGTAAGAGATCATCTGCGCCGACGAACGCAGTCCGCCCATCAAGCTGTACTTGTTGTTTGAAGACCAACCAGCGAGTGCGATGCCATAAACTCCAACTGAAGTAACACCCAGCACGTAGAGAAGGGCTACGTCGAAGCGTGCGATGACCAATTGAATGGTGCCGAGGAAGGGAAGCGTAATCGTTGGGCCGAAGGGATACACCAAAATCGCCATGATCGCCGTCACAACGGCAATCATAGGCGCGAGCAGAAAGACAAACTTAGTGGACTGATCGGGGACGAGGTCTTCCTTGACCATCGTTTTGATGAAATCCGCGAAGGGTTGCAGCACGCCAAAATAACCGACGCGATTCGGGCCGACCCGGCCCTGGATGAACGCCAACACGCGTCGCTCGGCGAGGACGGTAAGCGCCACGAGCAACATAACCGCCAGAAAGGCGACAGTGATTGCCACGATTTTGGCCGCGGAAAAAATTAGTGGGTTAGTCCAGTCCATGTATGTAATTGGCGATTGCCGATTGGCGATTGCCGATTATCCACATTGCCGATTGCCAATTGGCGATTGCCGATTAGCACTACAGCGCCATCCTGGATGTAAGTCTCAAAAACAGTTAAGTTTCAAATTACACAGCAGACAGTGCAGATCAGAGGCAACGCTCGCATCACGAAATCTGCAATGGCAATCGGCAATGTCGTTAATCGGCAATCGGCAATCGCAAATCGGCAATCCCTTTGATCTGATACAAGGGGGAGATTCTCAGCGTCTCAGGCCGCGGATTGCCGCTAGCGAGCAAAGGAAACTGCGGCACTCGCCCGGTTAACGTACCCGGCTTGAATAATTCATGACCTACATCCGGTGTAAGTGTCTGCTTGCCGATATCTGCGGGTAACTCGCTGACCGCTTGTTTGAGCTGCTCCACCGCTGTCGAGAGATCTCGTTTTGGCGCCTGAGCGTGTTTGACCTGCACCGGATGCGACTCGTCCTTCAGCACGGGGTAACGAATTTCGGCGTAAGCAGGGATGGTCGCCGCGATCTCGCGAAATACCGCACTCGCAGACATCTGAAATTCGAAGTCAACGCCTAGCTCCTTTGCGAGCTGGGCCGTAATTACCCAGTCGGGTCTGGAGCTGTGCACCGGAGCAATTGATTGCCGAACCCTTTGAACAAAACCGTCGTTGTTGGTAAATGTCCCGTCTATCTCGGCGAAAGACGCCGCCGGGAGCACAACATCCGCATAAGCTGTCGTCGCTGTCTCGAACAGCTCCTGTACGACGAGGAAATCTAATTTCCCCAGCGCCTCAGAATTCTGATCAAGTTGTCCCTCCAGGAAACTTCCCGCCACGTACATCGCTCGTACGCTTTCCCCAGCAGCACTGAGCATCTGAGTGGCGTTCATTGCGCCGTTCATCATACCCATGTCGTGCGCGCCAATGCTGTTGTTGAAAAGCGGCAACGGGTGCAGCAAGACGCGCCGGCTTTCACGCGACAGTGAATAAGGGAGTTGGGCAAGAATCGCTTGCGCCGTCGCGCTAAGCTCGCCGCCAAACATGATGACGATGTCGCCCTGGGTATTTGCGAGAGTTTGTTGCAAGGTTGCGAATTCGCTAGCCTCAACACCCATCTTGGCAAACCCGTCCTGCGCAATCCCGGGTGAATGCAACGCGAGAACTGCGGCATCGAGGCTGCCGTGGTTGACGTGAATAAATTGGGACGACTGCTCGACGAGGCGAATGGGAACGGAATTGACGACGATCAACTTCGCCCCACTGTTACGCACCGCCTGACGCACTTGCTTGCCGGTGAGGGGTTGCAGTTCCTCTGGCTCGCCGCCAAGCAGCAGGATCGTGGCTGCGTGTCTGATATCATTGTGAGTTGCGAGAGGGGCGCCGAGATTCTCGAAAAATGGTCTAAGGCTGAACGCATCGGTCGCCGAATAGTTTTCCGTTCCCACCAGTTCGGTCGCAAATTTGCGAAGCGTAAAGAGCGCCTCGTTCGTCAACCGCGGACTGCCAACTATTCCAAGGGAGTTCGGCCCATTCGCATCCACAATCGCGTCGAGCCCGCGGGCTACATGTTGAATGGCGTCGTCCCAGGTTGCTGGGATCAAACGCCCACCCTTCTGGTAGCGAATCAGCGGGGTGCGAATGCGATCCTCGTGGTTGACGAAAGGATGGCCAAAACGCCCCTTGATGCAGAGAAACTCGCCGTTCAATCCATTGACGTAGCGGTCCCGGGCGACGATGCGCAAGAGATCACCACCGCGCGCGCCGAGAGACATCTGGCAACCATCAGAACAGAAGGTACAGGTGGAAATTGTTTGTGCGAGCTCCCAGGGACGAGCCTGGTGGCGATAAGTGGCGTCGAGAAGAGTGCCGGTGGGGCAAACTTCAATACAGTTGCCGCACTGTGAACAATCAAGCCAGCCGCCGTAAGTTCCAATGACGGTGCCGGCGCCGCGACCTCCCGCCTCGATGGCATCTTCCCCCATCCACTCATCGCAGACGCGCGTGCAGCGTTTACAAAGAATGCAGCGTTGCGGATCATTCGCGACCATCGGCGAAAGATACTTCTCCGGACGGTAGTTCTTTTGTTCGGTGAACCGTTCTTCGAGGTTGCCCCAGCTAAAA
>DASSCX010000276.1:0-16762 GCA_035697425.1 Pyrinomonadaceae bacterium
CCCTGATGGCTACTGAGTCCCTGGAATCAATTGGACAAAAACTGACTGTCGGCAACAACTTCTACATTTGCCTTGCGCCTGAAAGCAAAGAAGAAGCGGAGAAACTTTTCAACGGCCTTTCCGCCGGCGGGAAAATCGAAATGCCGCTTCAGGACATGTTCTGGGGAGCGTATTATGGCTCATTCTCTGACAAATTCGGCGTGCAGTGGATGGTGAACTACGACAAGAATAGCCGACAGTGATTTGGGGTTCGGGAATTCTGGAGGGAGAAAACTCACTGGCGCTAATTGATGGAATGTTGCAGGAGCTGGAGCAAGAAGCCCAGACGACGCGTCGCGTTCTCGAGCGCGTCCCCGATGATCGGCTCTCGTGGCGGCCGCACGAAAAAGCGAGAACGCTCGGAGAGCTTGCGCTCCATGTCGCGACGGTGCCGGGAAATGTCGCCGAGTTTGTTGCTGCCGAATCGCCCGTTCAGGCGCCCCAGTTTACCGACCCTAGCCCCCAGAAAGCTGCGGAGCTCGTTCCAGCTTTGGAGGAGAGCATTGCGAAAGCAAAGAAGTTGCTCGGCGGTATGGACGACGCTGCGCTTCAGGCTACCTGGCGCGTGATGCAAGGGGAACGCGAGCTGCTCGCTATTCCGCGAGTGGCAGGGCTGCGATCGATCATGTTGAACCACTGGTACCATCATCGCGGACAATTGTCGGTGTACCTCCGCGAGCTCGATGTCCCCATCCCCTCGATCTACGGCCCGAGCGCGGATGAGAATCCCTTTACCTGAGACTGGTGTGCAATCTTGCGGCTTTGGCAGACGTGAGGGGTGATAAGAAATGGAGAAAGTAGTATCTCAAGACAGGCTCAAGCTGGGCGAGTCGAATGCAGCAGCTGAACCGCCGCTGCAGGCGATTTCGCAAAGAGCAGCCTACGTATCGTTTGGAGCTGCGGCTTTGTTTTTAGTTTTGCTCGCGGTTCTTCACATCGTCAAACCTGAGTTCGATCCCTCGTGGCGTTTTGTCAGTGAGTATGCGATTGGAAACCACGGCTGGATCATGGTGGTCGCATTCGTTTCCCTGGCACTCAGTTGCATAGCGCTAATCCCCGCGATCAGTTCGCACATAGAAGCAACTGGCGGCAAGATCGGCCTGATTTTGCTCTTAGTGGTCGCCGTCGCCTTGATTGTTGCCGGCATCTTTGTGGCAGATCCCATTACTGCAAGCAAAGACCAGTTGACAACTCATGGCAGTCTCCATGGCCTCGCAGCCACGGTTGGCATCCCCGGCCTTCCAGTCGCCGCCGTGCTTATCAGTCGGAGCCTGCTTCGTAACAAAGCCTGGTCTTCGGCGCGCCTAATTCTCCGCTTGACCGCTCACTTAACCTGGATCAGCGTGCTGCTAATGTTCGTCTCTATGTTTGTCATGCTCAGCCAGTCTCAGGGCAAATTCGGCCCCGACGTTCTAATCGGCTGGCCCAACCGGCTTGTAGTGCTGTCGTATTGCGCCTGGCTGATGGCCGTCTCCTGGCACTCGTCCCGTTTGAGTCGTAAGGAGTAGATCGTGCTGCTCGCGCTTAGATTGGGAATAGAAAGGAAGGCCATATGAAATACATGCTGCTGGTTCATCACGACGAGGTCACATTTGCGGAACGCAGTGAGTCGGAGCGGCAGCAATTGATGCAGGAGTCCATCCAACTGGCGAACCAGCTCCACTCCGAGCGGAAGTACGTAAACGCAGCACCCCTGCATCCGACAGCGGAGACCCTCTGCGTGAAGGTTCGCGACAATAAACGTTTCGTAACTGATGGTCCGTTCGCCGAGACAAGAGAGCAACTCGGTGGATTTTTCCTGATCGATGCGAAGGATCGCGAAGATGCGATTAACATCGCTGCCCGTATTCCAGGAGCGCGTATCGGGACGGTCGAAGTTCGAGCTGTAACTGAGGTTGAGGGTTTGCCGCAGGATTAACGTGTGCACCCCAAGCTTGCGTTAAGCTGAAGGGCGGCCACGGGCGGCCGCCCTTCAAAAAAACAACCAGTTAGAAAACCAACCCACCCGTGCAGCCTTGCCAAATCACAGGTGACGTGACTCAGACAAGCCGTCTGCGTCTCCAGGGGTGCTCTGCCGCCATGGTCTATAGGTGACCAAGTCGGGATGATCCTTGCGGAAAGACTGCGCTATGTAACAGTTCCAACAAACCGGTAGGTGCGTCTTTAGCACCATCGAGATGTCCTCAATAGGAACTTCACGCCATTCCACCAGCTTGCCCTCTGGGGTTTGCAAGGCTGGCTTATGGTCCATCCAATGAAGTTCCTCAGCCGATTTGTCACAGTAGACGCATTTCTTTCCGCGGTACCATCTCATTAGCACGCCGCTAACTAAGCATTCACTGGGCGCTACGTCGAGATTTGTAAGGCACTCCTGTCCGCACTGTTCTTTTATCGGCCAGCGCGAGCAACTCTCCAGTCTAATATCCGGACGGCCCACGATCGTAGTTAATAACGCGTGACGCGCGTCCACTTCGACCTGTGCCGGCCTTTCTGTTTCGGGACAAGTGACTACCTTGACACCGCGATATTGGGAAGAAGCTCTAACCAGCCAACGGATACCGAAGTAGAGGGCCGTAGCGATAATCACGATTACTATGAAGTAAGCCGCGGTGTTCATGTTTAACCTCTAGATTCCTCAGTTGATCGCTGGCTGATTCTTGAGCGTTCCTCCTCAATCTCATGAATCCGGGCACGAAGCCAATCCTTAACCTTTCGCTCGAGTTTTGCTTCGTTGTCCTCAAGCTCCATATCTTCGACAGTCTCCCCCGCTTCATCCAAAGGAATGAAGTGGCAGGGTATTGCTTCGCGTTTGTGTTGCGGACTGACGAAGTCGATTAAACGACATTCGTTGCACGGGTGGGTATGGTTGGGATCAGCGTAGTTGATGCAGGCCAGAGAATCCTGAAAAACCGATTTCGGCTGCCATGGTGTACGGACTGACCGTCCATACCCACCCTTTTCGATGAAGCTCAGTTCATCTTTCAGGATTTCGAGAATGTCGCGGTCGTCTTTTGTCATGGCCTAAACCTCAATATCCCTGGCCTAACCCAAGTAGCCTGCCGCTGCTTTTGTTGAGCAACCACGCTGTCCCCAACCAGCCTTCTGAAAGCGCAATGCACATGCCGGAACCAGTCGCTGGAAATTGCCAAGAAATGTGATCGTGAACACGATAATGCTGCGGAATCTCCCGCAATAGATGACCCGAGTGCGCAATATTCCGCCAACAGCGTCGTTAAAGAATTTTGGGGGGTGGCTTAATAAGTGAGATTGAGATTGGCACAAGCATTGCGGATTCGTCCGCGCTGGCAGAAGTCTTGACAGGAGGACCGATGCAGAACGCGACGAATCTCGACGAAAAGGAAGGAAAAACTCCGCGACCGTCACCATGTGAGGCTCTGCGCCAGCTTTTTCTTGAATGCGACGATATCAAGCTGACTTATATCCATCCTCGTGGGGCCGTCTTGTTCGCTGAAGGCCAGTCAGCGGCCGGCGTTTACCTGCTGCGCACAGGTCGGGCAAAGGCTTCTATCTCATCTGCTTCGGGAAAAACGGTGATCCTACGTGTCGAACAAGCCGGCGCGTTGCTGGGTGTCAACTCGGTCGTGAAAGGTGTACCTCACGACGTTACAGTCGAAACCATAGAGCGCTGCCGGATTGATTTTATCCCGCGCTATGATTTCATGAAGCTTCTCGACAAAACTGATCCCGCACTGATAGGAGTTGCCCACACCCTCGGTAATGAATTGAGCGACGCACTGGAGCACGTGCGGTCATTACTTTTGTCCCGGTCTGCTGCGGAAAAATTAGCCAGGCTGTTGCTCAAATGGTGCGATGAGCAAGGTGAGCCGGGACCCGAAGGAGTTCGCGTAAACCCCGGCCTGACACACGAAGAGATCTCGCAGATGATCTGTACTTCACGCGAGACAGTGACGCGCCTCTTTGCGGCGCTCAGGCGGAATCAAATCGTTGGCTTCGACGACAATGCGCTGCATGTTCGCAATCGCAAAGCGCTTGAATCACTGGCATGGTGCTGAGTAATATATGAGTCCAGAAAACTGCCATATGTGTGTTATCCCACAGACGGCACTCTTGGCTCTTATTAAGGTTTTACGCTCGTTAAGGTTTTACGCTCGTTAACTTTTGCCAGTCGGTAGTTTGGCATCCTGGTGTGATTGCGGTCACAGCCAGAGAGCGGTGCAGCTATTACAATGTTATTTACTAGACGGAAAATGCGATCGCTAACAGATAGATAAGCCATACGCTTCTCGCGGTTTTGATGCAGATTGCGTTCATCTTCGATCGCATGAAGGAGGACCGGGGGTTGAGTCCACACAGAATCACTAAGTCATTTCTCCTTTGCGTTTCACTGATCGCCTCGGTCATGTGGCTCGCCGGTGGCAGTTCTTCTCAGTCTGTTGAGCCTGGCAAAGCCGCCGCGGTAGCTGCGCGCGCCGAAGATTACCTTGGCAGCGACGCTTGCAAAGATTGTCACGAGGATCAGTTCAAATCCTTTGCTCATACTTCTCATGCTTCCCTCTCAACCATTGGCAGTTGGAAGGGAAAGGTGACGGGTTGCGAGTCTTGTCATGGTCCCGGCAGAGCGCACGTGGAAGAAGGCGATCCAACGAAGATTATTTCCTTCAAAAACAAGTCACCCAAAGAAACATCGGAGACGTGTCTTACGTGCCATGCCGGAAGAGAAGAGCACAATAACTTCAGGCGCGGAGAACACTGGCGCAACGACATTGGTTGTGCAGACTGCCATGCAGCACATGGCGGCCCCAGCGGAAAGAACGTTGCCAGCTCGATCACTTTCATATCGCAGGCAAACTCCGAAAAGCCGGGCTTCTCTACCGTCAAACTTCTGAAAAACAGCGAGCCACAGCTTTGCTTGAGCTGCCACACCGAGGTGAAGCACCAGTTTAATTTGCCCTTCCATCACAAGGTGCTAGAAGGCGCAATGAAGTGCAGTGATTGTCATAACCCTCATGGCGGTTTTGAACTGAAACAAACAAGACTCGCCACTGGCGCCGACGCGGCTTGCATAAAGTGTCATGCAGATAAACAGGGTCCTTTTGTTTTCGAACATGCCCCGGTTAAAACCGAAGGGTGCGTAGCGTGTCATACACCTCACGGCTCTTCGAATCCACGGCTGTTGTCAACTAGCAGGGTGGCCCAGCTTTGTCTGACATGTCACAGTGTTGCCCACGACGTTGGCGCAATTGAGCCGGCCGGTCCTCAACATAACCTGAACGCGCAATACGCCAATTGCACAAATTGTCACGTAAAGATCCACGGGTCGCGCACAAGTCCCGTCTTCTTCAGATGAGGCCTTTGCAGACGGAGTTGAAAAGACGTTTGCATTTTGATCCAGAGAATAGTGATGAAGAGCAAAACCAAATCGAAATTCGCCACAAAGGTTCTGGTCTGGTTGGCGCTGGTGATCTTCACGTCAGTATCAATGGCCCAACAGCCGAGTCCGACGCCAAAAAAATCTCCTGAACCTCAACCCACTGTCAACGCCGGAGAAGATGCTGGCGACTACCCAGTAATCGGCAGCCTGGAGTTTGGTTATCGCGGTCTAAGTGTGGACGGCGACCATAACAAGTACCAAAGCGATCTCAACTATAGAGCGGGGCCAAGGCTCTTCGATAGCACTTTCCTGATGAAATCCAAGGACGGCAAGGGCGGCCTCTTCGATACCCTGCTGGTAACTTCGACAGGGTGGGGTGGAGATCCCAACGGTAACGTGCGAATGAGTGTCGAAAAAGCGAAATGGTATCGCTTTGACGGAACCTATCGCCGCTTCAAGTATTTTAGATTTGTCAACAGCTTTGCAAATCCGAACTGGGTGTTTAGTCCCGCTAGCTTCAGCCGACCGCCCAATCCGGTAACCGGCGAGCACGGCACCGATGCGCGCATGAAGTTGGGAGATTTCGACCTAACAATTCTGCCCAAAGACGAGCGGATTAGGTTCAATGTCGGCTATTCGCCCGAGCGCTACGACGGACCCGCATTCACCAACTACCATGCCGGTGGAAACGAGTTCAATCTGCTCCAACAGATGAAGTCGCGTGCGAACGACTTTCGCGTCGGCGCGGACGGCAAGGTCGGGCCAATTGATTTTTCGTTTTTGCAGGGCTTTCGCCGCTTTCGCGACGATACGTCAATCCACCTGGGAACAACGCCCGGGATAAATCTAAATCCAACAGCAGCGAGTCTGACGAGCTTTCATCGTGATGAACCCGCACGCGGAAAAGTCAACTACACACGACTAAGCCTGCATTCGCTGATAGCGAAAAAGTTGGATATTACTGGACGTATTATTTACAGCAAGGCAACATCGAACTCCTCGTTGGCAGAAAGCTTCACGGGTAGGAACTGGAACCCCAGGGTGACTGGATGGCCTCCGACTCCCCCAGCGGCTACCCCGAATATCCTTAACCTCGGCCTGTACAACATCACTGGAAACACGGAACGGCCAAACACGCTGGGAGATATTGGCGTTACTTTGCTCGCTACCGATAAGCTGCGGATCTCAAATACGTTTCGCGTTGAAGACTTTGAGATCGACGGGACAGCTGTATTTAGCAACTTCTTCTCGATCACGCGAGGATCTGGAGCGACACTGAGAACCGATACTGTTGGCTTCAATAATCTTGATGCCACCAGGATTACAAAGTATCGCAAGTATCAGAACACCATCGAAGGCGACTACCAATTCAATTCTCGCTATTCGATGCACATCGGTTATCGCTATGGAAACCGCCACATCGAAGAGATTTTTGAAGGCTTCAATCTTGGCTCCAATGGGTCAGTTACGACGCCTCCGGTCCGTTCTTCCGACGAGTTTGAGGAAGAGAACCACACTCACGCAATCCTCGGTGGCTTTAAGGCTCGACCCGGAAACAATTGGACAGTCTACTTCGACGCCGAACACGGAACGGCCGACAATGTGTTCACGCGTATCGGAAATTACAACTACACGAATATTCGTGGGAAGAGCAGGTTTGCGCTTCCCAGCAGGAAGGTGTCTTTCACCCTGGCCGTAATCACGAGAAACAACTCCAATCCTTCCGAGATTGCCGGCGTGTCGTTAGAGGATTTCGGGGTAGACGTGAAGTCGCGTGTGTTCAGTTCCACTCTTGACTGGGCTCCGACCTCGAACCTTTCATTTAGCGCTGGTTACACTCATCACCGGATTAACAGCGATGCCGTAGTGGAGTACTTTTTCAACAGCGTCCGGCATTTCTTTGGCAGTAGCCAGTACCACATGAAGAATAACTTCTTCTTTATCGATTCAGTCGCAAGGCTCCACCCGAGGATTACACTGTACGCGGCATATCGAATCAATAAGGACATTGGACAAGGCAGCTTACTGGCGGACCCGACGGGAAACCCGGGAACGTTGATCGCTTCTTATCCGATGAGTTACCAGACGCCTGAAGCCCGGCTAGCTATCAAGCTGAATCAGCGCGTCGACTGGAACATCGGCTACCAGTACTACAATTACAATGAAAGCGCGCTGGTCGGCCCGCGGCCGCAGAATTATCACGCGCATCTTCCCTACACGTCGTTGCGTTTTTACTTTGGCCGGAAAGAGTAAGGCGAAAAGCAACTTTGCATAAAAGGGTCTCCCCAGTTCCCATCGAGACCGATGCTTTGCTCTGCCGTGGGTCTGCAAATTCAGAACCGGGAGCGATAGCTACCGGGTGTCCTGCACTTAACGTAGCGTATTTGACCGGTCGCTATCGCTCCCGGTTCTGAATCAGTCGGCTCACTCAAGAACGTTCACTTGCCGCTTGTGGTATAGAGGGACGCTGCATATTTGTTTTTGTGCAAAGCCGGCGAAAGCAAATAGTTTAGTTTAACCCTGCTCAGTCAATTGGCTGCCAGTTGGGTCTTTTTGTCGTTAACTGACGCCTGGCTAAAACGATCACCTGCATCCACTCCGGAGGATGAGGATGGCAAACATTCCTGCGCAGCCGACCAAGGGGGAAACCGGGTCTGCTAAACACCAGAACTTTACGCGTCGAAGCTTTCTTGATTACTTGCTGGGAACGAGTGCGTTTGCCACGCTCGCCGCAATTTTCTATCCCATAATCAGATTCATGGCGCCACCTCAAGTCGTTGAGGCGATGCAAAGTTCGGTAGTCGCCGCCAAAATCAGCGAGCTTCCGCCAAACTCCGGAAAGATCTTCAAATTTGGCAGCAAACCCGGCCTCGTCGTCCGCACGGCATCCGGAGAGCTAAAAGCATTCTCCGCTGTCTGTACTCACCTCGACTGCATCGTTCAGTATCGCTCAGACACAAAACAAATTTGGTGCGCCTGTCACAACGGACAGTACAACCTCAACGGCGAGAACATTGGTGGCCCGCCACCACGACCACTCGAGGCGTACCCGGTAAACAAGCGCGGTGACGATATTGTCGTTAACAGATCTTGAGAGCCGATGAGAATTGCGAGTTTCGGGCGCTGGCTTGACGAGCGTCTATCAATCAGCACGATCGCGCGGACGGCGCAGAAGAAAGAAGTACCGCTTCATCGCCAGTCCATCTGGTATTACTTCGGCGGCATGACGCTTTTTTTGTTCGTCGTCCAGGTAGTAACCGGCATCCTGCTATTGCTCTACTACCGCCCCAGCGCGGAGAACGCTTTCGAGAGCGTTCAATTCATCATGACAGAGGTCAAGTTTGGCTGGCTGATTCGTTCGATTCACAGTTGGTCGGCAAACCTGATGATCCTGACTCTGTTTATTCACATGTTCAGCGTTTATTTCATGACGGCGTACAACCGGCCGCGCGAGCTGACCTGGGTAAGCGGAGTAGTACTGCTATTCCTTTCCGTCGGGTTTGGCTTCAGTGGTTACCTGCTGCCATGGAATGAAGTTTCTTTTTTCGCCACCAAGGTGGGGACTGACATTGCCGGGGACATCCCAGTTGTCGGCAGAACGATGCTCAGGTTTCTGCGCGGTGGCGATGAAGTTACCGGCGCTACGTTGACTCGGTTTTTCGGTTTTCATGTTGCCGTGCTTCCAGCGCTGGCAACGGTCTTTATCGGAGGCCATGTCCTGCTGGTCCAGCTTCACGGCATGCATGTTCCTGCTCGTTACGAGAAGAACTATCGCCGCATGAAGTTCTTTCCCAACTTCATAATGCGCGACCTGATCGGCTGGATTCTGGCCATCGGCGTGCTGGCTGCGCTGGCGGCGATTTTCCCCTGGGAGTTAGGAGTTAAGGCAGATGCATTCGCTCCGGCGCCGGCGGGAATAAAGCCGGAGTGGTATTTCCTCTTTATGTTTCAGACCTTGAAATATATTCCCGCGAAAATACTCTTCTTTGATGGAGAAGTGATTGGAATCCTGTTTTTTACGTTAGCGGGCGCCGCCTTGCTCGTGATTCCTTTTATCAATCGCTCGCCTGAACAGTTCCCGCGTCGCAACAAAATTTTCACTGTGATTGGAGTGATCGCCATTTTGTACATCGCCGTTATGACGGTGGTCGGCTATCTCGCCTGAGGAGCGAGATAATGAATAAGAAGCAATCATTACTTGGGGCACTAAAGGCAGGTTGCCGATACTGGCGACCTCTGGGGGAATGCTGGGGTCGAGCCACAACGCTATTGCTATTCGCCGGGGCGCTGATAGTAGTTTCTGCAGTCAACTCAGCGGCTCAGAACAAAAGCTCTTGCATTGAATGTCACACCCGGTTAGAAGGAAAAATCGGAGATCCTGCTCGCTCGATCAAAGATGACATTCACCTTTCGCGAGGACTCTCATGTAACGATTGCCATGGTGGGGATCCGACTCAGGACGACAAGGTCGCCGCAAAGGATCCGCGGAAAGGTTACCTGGGCCGGCCCCGCACGGTCGACATACCTGCCTTCTGCGGCAAGTGTCACAACGACGCCAGTTTCATGAAAAAGTTTAACCCGGCTCTGCGAGTGGATCAGGAGAAAGAGTATGCGAGCAGCGTTCATGGTAAGTTGCTGAGAACTGGAAACGAGAAAGTTGCGACCTGCATTAGCTGTCATGGCGTGCACGGAATCCGTGCCATAAGCGACGCCCTCTCCTCCGTCTACCCCTTGAATGTGGCCGACACCTGCGCAAAATGCCACAGTGAGTCTGCGCGTATGGCTGAGTTCAAGATTCCAACTGATCAATATGACAAATATAAACGGAGCGTCCATGCGAAGGCGTTGTACGAGCGACAGGATCTTTCGGCGCCCACCTGTAACGACTGCCATGGCAACCATGGGGCGACGCCTCCGGGCATCGCGTCTGTAGCCAATGTCTGTGGCCAGTGTCATGCAAGGCAGGCTGAGTTGTTCCAGGCGAGTGCGCATAAAGTCGCGTTTGATAATCTGGGGTTTGGCGAGTGCATCAAGTGTCATAATAATCATGAGATCGCGGCGCCTACCGACGAGTTTCTGGGCACCGGAGACAAGTCGGTTTGCATCTCCTGTCACAAACAAGGTGACAAAGGATTTGTTGTTGCGGGTGAGATGCGCGGGAGGATTGATGGCCTGCTGGTCCAGATTGATAAGTCGCAGGGCATTCTCGATCGTGCCGAGCGAGCGGGAATGGAAGTCAGCCGGCCGAAGTTTGAGCTGCGTGACGCGATCGACGGCGTTACTCATGCACGTGTGTTGATTCATACCTCTTCAACTCTCGAGGTTGACAAGGTGATCGGCCCAGCGTCCAGTGTGGCCGAAAAAACGTACAAGGCCGGCGAAGATGCTCTTGCGGAATTGAACTTCAGACGTAAGGGGCTGGTAGTTTCACTCTTCTTTATTTTGTTTTTGGCGGCTGTTGTGTATTTGAAACTAAGACAGATCGAAAGTCGGCAAACGGCGCCGACTGCGCAATAAGCGGCGATGTTTTTTATTATCAAATGAGACAACGAGCATTGGGTCTGCTAACAACATGGCTTGTGGCTTTTATGGTCGTGGCCTTCGCCAGCCCTGATTCCCTGGGCCTTGTTTTAAAGGGGGAAACGGCTCCTCAGCGACGAACGCAAACGCGTCCTCGCACCCCCGCCCGCAAAGCACAACCACAAAAGCCGCGGGTCGACTATTCTAAGTTTTCGCATCGCACCCATGTCGAGCAGCAGAAACTGACGTGTGATTCGTGCCACAAGTTCCCGTCAAAGAATTGGAAAGTTGTCCGTAAAGGCGAGGAAGCTTTTCCTGACGTAACTGACTTTCCAGAACACCAGGCCTGCCTTAATTGTCATCGCACGCAGTTCTTTGCCCGCGAACGGCCCGCGCCGATCATTTGTTCAAACTGCCACGTTGCTGTTACGCCCCGAAACACGGCGCGGTTTCCATTCCCCAGCCTGGGTGAGCCCTTTCTCGCTACGAAGATCGGTCAGACCTTCGTTTCGGACTTCAAAGTCGCTTTTCCACACGATAAACATGTCGACGTCATTGGCGGCTTACAATCTCCGCTGCGTGAGAACTTTGGGGTGGTACGTGCTTCATTCAATCGTCGACAAGCGCAGGACGCACAGTCAAAGGCTTGTTCCACCTGTCATGAGACTTACGAGCCTCAGGGAAAATCTAATGTTGAGTTTGTCACCACGCCGCCCAAGGATCTGCCGGAGGACGTCTTCTGGCTGAAAAAGGGTGCCTTCAAAACGACACCAACGACGCACGCCGCCTGCTCTAGTTGTCATAATGATGATGCGGGCATACCGCCGGCGCCGGCAGACTGTGGAGCGTGTCATAAATTTCCGACCGCCACAGTACAGCCCTTGCGCGATTTTGACCCCAAGTTGGCAGTAACGATGGGCATCACCAATTGGCGGATGCTGCGACAGTGGTCGCGTCGGAGCGCCGGACGTTATCGGCATGAGTTTGATGTTCACAATGAACTGAGTTGTTCCACCTGCCACAACCCCGCAGTGATGAACCTCCTCGAGGAAAAGACCCTCGTCTCAGTAAAGTCGTGTGGCGGAAGCGGCGGTTGTCATATCGAGACAAATTTGGATGGAATCCTGAATTACGAGATCGAGCAGCGGCGTACCAAGCCGGACTTTCAATGTGTCAAATGCCATATCAACGTCGGTAAGAATCCAGTGCCTGCAGACCATTTAGAAGCAATTCCAAAACCGGCGGCCAAGTGATGGTAGGAGAAACAACACACACCAAGCGCAAGACTGGAAATGAACCTGCCGGCAGGAGCCATCGGCGTTCATCTCTGGCTAAAGCGCGTGACTTGTTGTTGGTCTCCGCCTGCTTGCTTGTAGGAGCTGTTGTTATTCATGGGTCGCGAGGCAGTGCCCTAAGCCAACAGCCCACTGACGACTACTCGAAGTTTCTCCACTCGAGCCCCAATCACGCGCGCATGCCGTGTTTGTTGTGTCATCGACGCGAAAGCAATGCAGCGCGACCAAATCTGCCGGGCGGGTCGGGACACGTGCCTTGCGTCGGATGTCACGCGCAACAGTTCGCGAACACTGAGAGTCCCATTTGCACCATTTGCCACACTGACGTGCGCTCCGGCGCAGTGAAAGCCTTCCCGCGGCTGAAAAGCTTCCGGGTGAACTTTGACCACGCGCGACACCTGAACATGGGCAATGTGAGTTGTGCGACTTGCCATCGTCCGGCCCGGGGCGGTGTGGCCCGCTCGATTCCAGCTGGCTTCAATGCCCACACAACTTGTTTCGGCTGTCACACACCTCGCGCAAATTCAGGTGGCCGGGATATCTCTTCGTGTGGCACTTGCCACAAGCTGGGTGGTTACGCCCGAACTCCGGAGTGGACTGCAGCCTTTCGCATGAACTTCAGTCACGCCAAGCACGGGCCGTCGCAAAAGCTTGCGTGCAATGATTGTCATCAGGTGCGACCGGGCCTGCCGCAACGCCGGCAAGTTACTTCTCCTGAGGCGGCAAATCACCATGCAAGCGGCCGCGGGCAAAGCTGCATGTCTTGCCATGACGGCAAACGTGCATTTGGTGGCGATGACTTTTCAGTTTGTAAGCGGTGCCACACTGGAACCAGATGGCGGTTTTAATAAGCAAGCTGTTAGCATACGCGTGTAGAACAAGCGGTTAGCTTTGCGCGCGAACTAACAGTTTGCGTCACGAAGCGTTTCAAAGGAGGTAGTCATGAAACTCTTGACCATCGTTGCGATATTGATAGTCGCTGTTGTCTTAAGCTCCGGAATCTCAAGTCTGAGTTTCGACGTGTCCGCTCAGGATGCCAAGAAACCTCAAGATACATACACACTCGCCACCGAGGCAAAACTTGGCCCGGTCGCCTTCAGTCACATCAACCACGTCACTAAGAACCGTAATCTGGAGGGCACAGGACCCAGCTCGTGTGTTGAGTGTCACCACACAGCGCAGCCTGCGGCTGAGGCTGCTAAACATCCGCCGCTGAAGACCGCCTGGCCCGCAGATCGCACGACCACTCTAAGCGCGGAGGTCCTGGCCAAAGATCCAAGTGCAGTCGGCGCAGTCTGTCGCGACTGCCATGCGCGAGCGGAGACAAAGCCGAAGTTGCTGCCGGAAAACCCCCAAGTGAAGTTTTCTGTCGGAACTGAATTAGTGACGTTGACGAACCAACAGGCCTTCCATCGCAATTGTGCCGGTTGCCACGACGAAATTGTGAAGACTAGGACAGACGTCGCGCCGCCGACTTCAAAGAAATGCACCGCTTGCCATAAGCGCGCGGCAGCGTGATTTATTGCGGCATTTGAGGCGAGTCTGCGAAAAGTTTCCCACCGCGTGCGTGAAGGACCGCAAAGGGCTGAATGAAATGGGGCCTTTCCCGCCTTTTCGCTCCCGGCACGGTCATTGCCCAGCTAGTAGGCTGAACGGGTAATCCCCGGTTGCCAGGTTGATAACGAAAGGTGGACGGAATAATGAGAGTTTCGATTACCAGATGGCTGGTGTTGGCAGTAGCAATGTTTGCGGTCACGTTCTTGATTGCTTCGGTGCCCGGTCGCACCAGTTCCCAGGACGATACCGGCGCGCTTTATAAATCCAAGTGTTTTGCTTGCCACGGCGCAACGGCTGAGAAGAAGTTTGACGCCACCAAAGCGGACGATGTTCTTATTGAGACCGTGCTCAAAGGAAAGAAGATGGAGAAGCCGCCCAATATGCCAGGCTACGAAGAGAAAGGCATTACGGCGGATCAAGCTAAAGCACTGGTAGCCTTCATGAAATTACAAAAGCACTAGCTTTTGTAATCGGCAGCGCACAAACACGGTGCGCCAATTGATGGTTGGTAAACAATCCCCTGTGTCGCAATTCCGCGGCACAGGAGATTGTTTTGTGCTTGTCACAACTGTATGACGCGTGGTCGCATACTTACGGCTGTCCTACTTGTGCTGCTCCTCTGCAGCCTTTTCCAATTTGCTGATCGCTCGGAGGCGCAATCGCCGGGCGCAGTAACCCCGCAGCCAACTCCTTCCGCAACACCGCAAACACAGCCGGCAACTAAACCGGAGCTTCAGTGTAGCGGTTGTCATGGAGTCAGCAAGACGCTGCCCTATCTCGGTGGGGCGCAGTTCCACGCCGCTCCACACACTGAGTACGAGCGCAGCTTCCATGCGCTTTCAAAAAAGAACGGGGCGAAGAGTGCGAAGTGTCTGGATTGCCATACGAGAGATGGCGACTTAACTTCGCTCCTGCCAGCAGCTGATCCGAAGTCTCCGATCAACCGCGCGAACATTGCCGAGACCTGCGGCAAGTGTCACGGTGACAAGTCGGTAATGCAGGGAAGCGGCATCAGCGATCGGCCTTTTCTGTCTTATCAAGAGAGTGTTCATGCCGAAGCTATCGCTCGCGGAAATACCAGTGCGGCGGTCTGCACTGATTGTCATAACAGTCACGACATTCAACCCGCATCGAATTCGCAGTCATCAATTGCCAAAGTCAAAATCTCTGAGACCTGCGGAAAGTGCCACCGAACGGAAGCCGGCGAATTCACTCAGAGCGTTCACGGACTAGCCGTGGCACGGGGCGTGTCGCGCGCACCGGTATGCACAGACTGTCACGGCATTCACAACATCAAGATGCCGTCAGATCAGATGACGGCCACGGCTACAAATGCGGTGGCTACTGAAAGCTGCACGAAGTGTCATGAGGGCGTTACGCTAACCCAGGAATTCGGCGTCGCGGGCGCGCGGGTCAGCACCTATAAAGACAGTTATCATGGGCTCGCTTCGCGCCTCGGTTCAAAGACAGTTGCCAACTGTGCAAGTTGCCACGGTGTGCACAACATTCTGCCCTCCTCTGATCCCCGCTCAATGATAAATGCGAGCAATCTGCAGCAGACTTGCGGTCAATGCCACATCGGCGCGGGTCTCAATTTTACCAAGGGGCGAATTCATCTCGACGCCGCAACTACCTCGGCTGAGACTGTTGGCGGCCGCGACCTTGGCGTGATCGGAGCCCGCTGGGTGAAGCGGATCTACCTGCCACTAATTTTTCTCACTATTGGCGGCATGGTCATTCATAACTTCCTGATTTGGCGTCGCAAAGCTTTGGCGAAACGGAAGTGGGAAAACAGAACGGTGGTCCGGCTGACGTTTAATCAGCGAGTGCAACACTGGCTCTTGCTCAGTAGTTTTATTGTGCTCGTATTGAGCGGGTTTGCTTTGCAGTATCCCGATTCCTGGTTGGCGTGGGTATTGGGTGCAAATGAACCCCTGCGGCGCGCGCTGCACCGCATTGCCGCCGTGGTAATGCTCGTCGCCGGTGTCTATCACGTGGGCTATCTTGCGTTGGCGCGCGAGGGTAGAGATTGGGTGCGCGACATGTGGCCGCGAATAAAAGATGTGCGCGACCTGATTCAGAACCTGGGATATTATCTCGGTATTAAAACAGCGCGCCCCAGGATTGCCCGGTTTGGATATCCGGAGAAAGCTGAATACTGGGCTGTGGTTTGGGGCACGTTGATCATGGGCCTGACTGGCCTGATGATTTGGTTCAAACTCGGTTTCTTTAGTTTTCTACCGCGGTGGACAATAGACGTTGCACTTGCTATTCACTTCTATGAAGCGGTGCTGGCTACTCTCGCAATTATAGTTTGGCATTTCTATCATGTGATTTTCGATCCCGATGTTTATCCGATCAACTGGGCTTTCTATGACGGCCGGATGTCTGAAACGCTGTACCGGGAAGAACACGCTCTTGCATACGAGCAGAACAAGGAGAGGGAAACCAGCGAGACCTCCGAAGTTGCCGGCGATCCAGAGCCTTCCCCACCGGAAACTCCAGCTCAGTAACTCCCCGCGCTTGCCGGACGGGTTAATCTCTACGTCTCGTTGTCTGTTCCTGGAACACGGAAAACTATGAGTGAAAACGAACCAGCAGTTAGAGAGAAAACCCCCACTCTTTTCCGTAACTACATTAGTTTCGTGGGCGCTGCGATTACGCTGGCCAGCCTGGTCAGCGTGGTCCTCCTGTTTCTGCTGGAGCTGACGAGTACGGCCCACAATCCCTACCTGGGGATCTTCACCTACATCGTCTTTCCCTCGATTCTGATGTTCGGATTGGGGGTACTGTTCCTGGGCGCAATTCTCGAGCGCCGTCGCCGTCATCGTTCTCTAGAGTGGTCGGTCGCACCTTACCCGCGACTTGATCTGAACGACCCGCATGCCCGGCGGGCCTTCTTCGCATTTCTGCTGGTTACTTTCTTTTTTGTTTCTGCCAGCGCCTTCGGCAGTTATCGCGCTTTTGAATACACCGAGTCGGTCGAGTTTTGCGGTGC
>DASSCX010000277.1:0-7956 GCA_035697425.1 Pyrinomonadaceae bacterium
ATAACATTTTCCATTTCTCATTTGTCATTGCAGAAAAACTGAAACCGCCAAGGCGCCAAGGTTCGCAGAGTTCGCCAAGAAGAATAAAACGAACTTAGTACTTTGTGCTTAGTGCTTTGTGCTTTGTTTTAGAAGCTCAGCTTTAACATCTGCTGTTCAAGTTTCACTAGCGAACAAAGTTCAAAGAACCAGGTCCAAACCACCAAGTTCAAAGTACAAAGCACAAAGTACTAAGTACTAAGTTCGTTATTCTTCTTGGCGAACTCTGCGAACCTTGGCGCCTTGGCGGTTTCAGTTTTTCTGCAATGACAAATGAGAAATGGAAAATGTTATATGGAAAATGTTTTTTCCTCTTCCCCTACCCTCACTTGACCCGGATGTCATACGGCATCAGAAGCATCGACTGGCCGCTCTTCATCTGATCTAACAAGCGCATGTAGCGCAGCGCCCGGCGCGCATCTTCAGGTAACGCAGCAGCCAATGCTTGCTGTTGTTGCACTTCCACAGAAGTGCTGTCGCCAGTCCCCAGCAACTCCTGGAGGAACGTACGCGGGTAGGGCAGGATTACGCGGTGAACACCCTTGTCCGCCGGAATGTTCGCTAGTTGCTTTGCTACTTCAATCGCGCGATCGAGTCCACCAAACTCGTCTACCAGACCGCGTTCTTTACCCTGTGATCCGGTCCAGACGCGGCCCTGACCAATCGAGTCAATGTAAGCAACCTCTTTGTTCCGCCCTTGGGCCACTTTGGGTATGAAGTCCTGGTAGTAAGTATTCTTAATCCACTCTTCAAACTTTGCGCGCTCGTCGGGAGAGAATTTCTCTGTCTCGCGAAAGATGCCGGCATTCTTACCGCGTAGGACGTACTCGTTCGAAACTCCGATCCAATCGTAGAAACCCTTCATTACTGGTTTGCCGGCCAAGACTCCGATCGAGCCAGTCACAGTGGAAGGCTGAGCGATGATCTTGTTAGCTCCAGTTGAAATGTAATACCCGCCTGAAGCGGCCACATCGCCCATTGAAACCACCACCGGCTTCTTTTCCTTTGCCGATTCCACTGCGTGCCAAATGATGTCGGAAGCGAGGCCGGAACCTCCGGGACTGTCGACGCGTATCACAATGGCTTTGATCGAAGTGTCGTCGCGAGCATCGGTGAGCGCTTTGACAAGCGTATCGGAGCCGATGGACTGATCACCCGTGGGACTATTCTCAGAACGACCCGAACCAATGCTGCCGGTTGCATAGATCAAGGCGATGCGTTCGCCCTTATCAAGTCCCAAAGATTCTGGCGGCACTTCTTTGTAATCGGCACCGCGCACCACGCGCAGCTTCTCACTCTCTTTGTAACCGAACTTGGATTTCAGTTCCTTGTCCAGCTGATCGCGATAAGCCGCCGCGTCAATCAAACCTACCTCTTTAGCTTTCTCGGCGCCGAAGGGAGCGTCATCAATCAGAGCCTTCGCTTCTTCAAACGACTTGTGCCGTGCCTTCGCAATCGCGTCCACGTACCGGGCGAACAGGTCATCGATATACGAATTGATAAACTCACGATGAGCGTCCGTCATCTGCTTCTGGGTAAACATGTCGCCAGCGCTTTTGTATTTCCCGATTTGATAGATGTCAGGATAGATACCTAACTTATCGAGCGAGCCGCGGAAGAACATTACGTCGGCGGCGAGGCCGGTGATGAACAACTCTCCGGGAGGCGCGAGATAGATTTGATCACAAGCGGTGGCGATGTAGTACTCCTTGTTCATGCCGAATTCCATGTAGGCATAAACCGGTTTGCCTGAGGCGCGGAAATCGGTGACTGCATCGCGAATCTCTTCGGCCTTGCCCCACCCGGCACCCGACATGTTGATCTCAAGTACGATCGCCTTAATGCGGTTGTCTACTTTGGCTTTCTTAAATTGCAGGACGAGATTACTGAGTGATTGATCGGTGCCACCAAAATATTTTCTAAACGGGTCATCGGGGACGTAGTCCGGTAAAGGTCCCGCCACGCGCAGGGCGAGGACGCTGTTGTCGCGCACCGGCGGAGGACTCTGGCGCAGCGCGGCGAGTAGCAAGGCAGCGCTAATAACGACGATCACGCCGAGCGCCACCACGATTCCCGTGATAATCAAGACTGTCTTTCGCGTTCGTGACATTGCCATAAGTAATTCCTGCCTTTAGATACTTAATTTGTTATTGGATTGGGATTTTTCAGTGAAGGTATTACGAAAATCAGTGGAGAAAGGTTTTGGAACAGGAGTCGGGAGTTAGGAATCAGGAGTCAGGAGAGCAGGCAGAAACCGTAGGCAGTAGAAAGAGTTGCGGGGTGCGGCTGCGGCTTGCCGCCCTCCGTGCGGTAGGGCTTGCCTTACCGCACGGAAGGCGGCAAAGCCGCAGTCAGAGAGTTACCGCGAACCGACGACGCAAGAAATTCTCTGCTCACGCCTACTGCCTAGTGCCTACTGTCTACTGCCTACTGCTTTCACGATCCAGCCGCCGCCTACAACTTCATCGCCACTGTAGAACACCGTTGCCTGACCCGGCGTGATCGCTCGTTGCGTCTCTGCGAAGTTCACTTTGACGCGATTGTTCTCAATGGGAATGATTGTCGCCGCAGCTTCGGTGTGACGATAGCGAATGCGGACGCTCGCCTGCACCGGCTCAACCGGATTGTCGTAAGCGATCCAATTTACCCCCGCAGCGATGAACTCACTCGTCAGTAGCTGATCCGGATCCCCCACCGTCACCTGATTCTTTTCCGCATCAATTCCCAAAACATACAGTGGCCTTTCGTTCGCGATGCCAATACCACGCCGCTGACCAATCGTGTACCGATGAATTCCGGTGTGTGTCCCCACTACAGTGCCGCGCGCATCAATGATCTCCCCGGACGGGGGCAGTTGGTCGGTAGCGCCTTCGGCCGCAAGATAGCGATCAATGAATCCCGAGTAGTTGCCATCAGGAACGAAACAAATCTCCTGCGATTCTGCTTTCTCGGCGATGGCCAGGTTGCTCTGACGCGCGACTTCGCGAACCTCCGGCTTGGACATCTCGCCGAGAGGAAACAATGAGCGCGAAAGTTGATCCTGGGTTAGCTCCCAAAGGAAGTAGGACTGATCCTTTTGCAGATTCCGTCCGCGGAAGAGTCGATACCTTTTCGCTTTCTCATCATAGGCAACGCGAGCGTAATGCCCGGTTGCGACCTTCTCACAGCCCAGGGTCGCCGCCAGCCGATCAAGGGAGGCAAACTTCAAACGACTATTGCAGGAAACGCAGGGGATTGGTGTTTCACCTTTCAGATAGCTGGCCACAAAAGGTTCGACAACGTCGCGCTCAAACTCTCGCTCGAGGTTGAGCACGTAAAAAGGAAATCCCAGCTCTTCGGCGACGCGGCGAGCGTCATACACGTCATCAAGCGAACAGCAACGCGATGGGAGAGGATCGCCATTCTCGTCGACGCTGATGCCACGCCTTTGATTCCACAACTGCATCGTGAAGCCGACGAGATCGTGTCCCTGCTCTTTAAGAAGTGCTGCGGCCGCCGATGAATCGACGCCGCCGCTCATTGCCACTGCTATGCGCATCAGTTTCGAGTTCCGAGTTTCGGGTTTGCTTCCCAAGGCTTTAGAATACAGCACGAAAGCCAATGAGTCAGGTCACCACATAGATTGGGTACTGATGCAGTTTGGAGTGCTCGGCTGACGATCTCTGGATTAGGGCCTGATTCGGACGTGGATTGTCAAACTGCAGCGGTACCCTTAGATTGAACTCGGAACTCGTAACTCTGAACCCGAAACTTATTATGTCCGAACAAGCCATCCAGGAATTTCGCGTCGTCTCAGAGCCGTTCTACCTCGCCGTCGGTAGAGAAGTAGATCTTTTCGAAGCCGCACACTCGGCGCGCTTGCCCGTGATTCTTAAGGGTCCCACCGGCTGCGGCAAGACTCGCTTCGTCGAACACATGGCCTGGCGACTTGAGCGGCCTCTAATTACCGTCGCCTGTCATGAAGATTTGTCGGCTACCGATCTGGTAGGGCGTTTTCTGTTGGAAGGCGAAGAGACGGTCTGGCATGACGGACCCTTAACTTCCGCGGTCCGTAACGGTGCGATCTGCTATCTCGACGAAGTAGTAGAAGCACGCAAAGACACGGTGGTGATCATTCACCCGCTCACCGATCACCGGCGGCGTTTGCCGATTGAAAAGCGCGGCACGATTCTCGACGCGCCTTCCGACTTTATGCTGGTCGTTTCCTACAATCCCGGTTACCAATCAATCCTGAAAGACCTGAAGCAATCGACGCGGCAACGCTTTGTCGCCATCGATTTCGATTATCCGCCGCCCGAGTTGGAAACGGAGATCGTTGCGCATGAAGGTGGAGTCGATGAAGGTACGGCGCGGGATCTTGTTCTCATCGGCCAGAAAGTTCGCAACCTGCGAGGACATGGTTTGGAAGAAGGCGTCTCGACTCGCTTGTTGATTTACGCCGCACAACTGATCGCGCTTGGCATTCCACCCGTCACCGCCGCCGACGTGGCGATGTGTGCGCCGATCACCGATGATCGCGAGTTACAAACAAGCATTCGCGAAATCGTGACCACCGTGATGTAAGGTCCCAAGTCTCATGTCTCAAGTCTCAGGTCTCAAGTGTAAGTGCCAAATTCGTGTCCCTGCTCTCTAGCATCGACCCAGAAAACAACCGCATGGTGCAACTTGAGACCTGAGACTTGAGACCTGAGACCTGAGACCTAAGACTTACATCAGCTAATCCCAAACAACATGAACTCCGATCCCACAGACGATTCCTTCAAGCAGGAACTGGAGAAGCAATTTCCATCCGCGCGCAGTGCGGCTGAACGCCAATCAGTATTAGAGTTAACCCGCGGCATCACCCGCCTGCCGCTCAACATCTCCACCGCAATTCTGGAAACCTCCGCCTCGATTAGCGGAATCTCCTTACGCGCAGCGATTGAGTTTCTCCGTGCGGCACCAGCGGCAGCCGAAGTTCTGGAAGTTGCAGAGTTGCAAGCATGGGGCGAGCTGGGCCGCCGTCTGGCAATGGGCGACGTTGAAAACTCAGTCTCCTTCTTTATCGCAGGCGTTGAAGATCTCAAGGATCTCCCGCGCAGCGCCCATCCCGTTTTGTTTAAAGTCTGCGCCCGACAAATGACTCTCTCGGCGACGAATGCGACGGACACGCTGCGTCGGACGCCACAACTATCAAGGTCACTCGACGATCTTCACGCCTTAATTACTACTCTGGAGATTGCCGCTGAAATCGCGCGCCGCTCTGCAAAACACAGCTCAGATTTCCTCAGCGCGACGCCGGATGTTGTCGCGACCTTAAGGAAATATGCTGATCCGGCGGTAATGGAACAGTCGTTTCAGTTAGCTTCGGCCTTCGCCTTCAGGGCGGGTGGCATGGCCGCGGATGCCTGGTCAGCCATCCCTACCGCACTCGAACATCTGAATGCCGGCGATGCTTTGAGATTAATCGCCAGCACAGATGATTTTCTCGAAAGAGGCGGCGGCGGAGCTCTGAATCTAATGCTGGCGGGTGGCGAGGTGCTGCGCATGGCGCCCGACCTGTTTCCCGACTGGATCGAGCTATTAAAAGTTGTGGCCCAACACGGCAACGCCAGCCTCGTCGCTTTTGTACGCGCTAGTCCGCGGTTTGTGCGTGGCTTTTTTAGTGATCAAAAGTCTGCTGATTCAATTTCGCTAATGAAGCGCGTGCTCGCATTGACACAGGAAATCGCGCGCGTGGATGGCGAAGCAGCACTCGCTTGTTTTCGTTCTAGTCCGGGCGTACTGCGCACAGTAGCGATCGAACAGTTTGCCGAGTGGGCGCAGAACGGTCTGGCGATAACTAAAACCGACGCGCGCGCGCGCCGCAGTTATTTCGCCTTGGAAACGCGCAGCAGCTATGCGGTGCTACATTCCGGTAGCGCGGGGCTGGCGCTTGACGCCGTCAAAGACGTGCTGCGCCTCTACGTTGAAGCACTGACTGGTCAGCAGATCGAGATTGCGCCGATAGCTGCCGTACCTATTGAAACCAGAATTGGCGATGGCAAAACCATTCACCTGCCCTCGCTCGTGGCGGAGTTTGGCGATGCCGATCTCGATTTCCGCCTATACAAAGTCCTGGCCGCTCACGCAGCCGGGCAAATTGAATTCGAAACTTACAAGCGCAACACAAGTGATCTCAGTGCGGCGTTTGCGGCGATCTCCGCGGTTCATGATCCCGAACGCGCAGGCGAACGTGATGCGTTCGCGCTCGATGGTTACCTCGCCGACATTCCGGCGACCACAACTTCAAGTGAAACGTCAAAAGCAACGCCCAGCGATTTTGATTACTCCGCTGTGTTGCGTCTCTTTCCTGATCCGCCGCTAGCTCAGCGCATCTTTGGAACGCTGGAAAATGGACGCATCGATTACCAGTTGCGTCACAAGTACCGCGGCCTGGCACGCGATCTCGATCTCGTTCGCGAACATCTGCGCCCAAAGCGTCCCAAGATCACCGATCTGCCGGCGACCCTGCTCCCTTTTGAGATCCTATTTCAGATCACAATGCTGGGTGGCGCGCTCGCTGATGCGCGACAGTTCTACGGCCAAATTGTTTCTGAGCTGGAAACTATCTTTGCGGAATACCTGACGAGTCCGGCCGCAACGGTAGCCGATACGCTCATGGCCACGAAACGCGCGTATGTGCTTTTCCAGTCGGTCGTTCCCAGCGATGATTCAGTTCAACAACTCGAAGTGGAAAAAGAACCATCGGAGAACGACAGCGAGAGTTCGATGATGAGTGAGTCGTTGCGCAACCGCCGCGACGATCGACAACCTCAACGTCGCGATGCACGCGATCTCTTCAACGCCTGGAACGATCCTAATGCGGAGGGCGATCCGGACAATCTCGAAGGCGGCGAAGCCTGGATCGAAGGTGAAAGCGCTGAGCTGGAGCTACAGGAAGGCGAAGTCGCTTATAACTACGACGAATGGGATCGCGAGTTAACCGATCACCGGCTCGGCTGGTGCCGCGTCATTGAGAAACAGGTAAAGCACGGTGATCGCAGCTTTGTCGACGAGACCCGCGAACGGCACCGCGGTGTGATCTCATCCATTCGCTACCAGTTTCAACTGATGAAACCTGAAGAGTTGACGCGCGTAGCGAATGAAGTCGATGGGGAGGAATACGACCTAAACGCGGTGGTTGATTACGTGTTAGATCGCCGGGCAGCCAAGGTGGGTGGCGGCCACCAATCTGAACGCTTGTACACTAAGCGTCTGCGACGGCGGCGCGATGTTGCTGTTTCCTTTCTGCTGGATCAATCTTCGTCAACCGCGCGGACGATTGGGCGTCATCCCCTCCAGCCTTACACGCATCCCGGCCGCCGCATCATCGAGATCGAAAAAGAAGGATTAGTATTGATGAGTGAAGCCCTGGAAGCTGTCGGCGATGTTTACGCGATCCACGGCTTCACTTCGGAGGGACGACGCAACGTGAAGTTTTACGTCGTCAAAGACTTTGCCGAGCGCTATTCCGATGAAGTAAAGCAGCGGATCGGCGGCATCACATATCAAAACAACACTCGTTTGGGAGCAGCGATCCGGCATGCGACTGCGAAACTCGCAAACCAGCAGGCACGCACGCGTTTATTGATTGTACTCTCGGACGGTCGTCCTTATGATCACGACTATGGCGATGCGCGTTACGCACGTGAAGACACGCGCGAGGCGCTACGACAAGCAAAGATTCAGGGCATTACGCCGTTTTGCATCACTATCGACCGCGAATCAGAGTCGGAGTTAAAAGATCTCTACGGCGAGATCGGCTATACGATCATTGATGATGTGCTTTCACTGCCGGAGAGATTGCCGGGGATTTATCGAAGGTTGACCACGTGAGCTTTAATAGTGATCTAGCATTGAACTATCCAACCTACAGAAATTTACTTGTCAGGAAGG
>DASSCX010000278.1:0-6343 GCA_035697425.1 Pyrinomonadaceae bacterium
TTCGCTCGCGAGCACTGGGACCTCGCGCACAACGATGACCTCTCCCTTTTTCGTCAACTTCAGTCCCAGCCAGATCCCAACCGCAGCGAATACCAGGGCCACGAGCCCGCCATAAATTTCCAGTGAATGACTTACTATCAGGAAGCGATATTCAATCAGCCGTAATACGACTATCAGCAAGCCGCCGCTGACTCCAAATATGAGAATGTTACGCTTCATAAATCTACGGTCTGATTGAGTTCAAAGGGTCCGCTGGCCGAGCATTAACCGCGTTAACTCTTTCAGCGTGACTAGCGCTGTGGTAAAAGGCTAACGAAATGTTCAAACAAATCATACTCGTACTTATAGCCGCAAATGCGCAAAAAAAGTGCTCGTATTATTTACCCGCAAACCATCCAGAAGCTGAGCGAAAACATCGGATTTCCGATCTCCAATTTGTTTTAACCTTCAGGAACCTTCAGAAAGAAGCTATGAAACATCTTCTGCTGCTCGTTTTGATCGCTGTCACTTCCGTTACCGCCGCTGGACAAACTAAACGCAAAGGCATTCTCCTGGAGAACCTCACCTGGGTTGAAGCTGAGAAAGTTCTCGATGAGAAAACTGTTGTAGTGATCCCACTCGGGGCGGCCGCCAAAGAACATGGCCCTCATCTCAAGCTGAAAAACGATTGGCTGATAGCTGAGTATCTAAAGCAGCATGTACTCGCCAAAGCAAACGTGGTGATCGCGCCGACGATAAACTACAACTTCTATCCGGCATTTCTGGAATACCCGGGCTCTACTTCGCTGCGATTGGAAACGGCTCGCGATCTAATCGTGGATGTGTGCAAGAGCCTGGCGCGTTATGGGCCGCGCCGCTTCTATGTGCTCAACACCGGAGTCTCAACCTTAAGAGCACTCAAACCCGCAGCCGACTTGCTCGCAAGTGAAGGGATAATGCTTCGTTACACAGACATTCTGAAGATCACCGGGCCCGTTGAGAAAGCGATTGGCAAACAGGAAGGCGGTACTCACGCGGATGAGATCGAAACTTCAATGATGCTTTACATGGCTCCGGAGACTGTAGAGATGAGCAAGGCGGCCAAAGATTACCACCCCAGTGAAGAACGTGGATTGACGCGTGATCCGAAAAAGAAGGGCGTCTTTTCGGCGACAGGAATCTTTGGCGATGCCACCCTGGCCACTCGAAAAAAAGGAAAGGCAATCACGACAGCTTTGGTGGCTGGGATTCTAAAAGAGATCGAAGACCTGCGTCAGAGTGAACTTCCGCGCCCATAGCCCGCGTTGAAACTCTCGCGGCTGCGGAGCGTATCCTTTAGCAGGTTAGGATTTGGGTTGTAACAGAAGAGGATAGGAATCAGACGCACTTAGATTGAGCTTATGTCTAAACGCGGAAAGCCAGCGCCGAGATTTGCAGTTTGTATTAGGACCGATGACGTGGACCTGCTAACGCCTCGCATGATCTATCAGCTCATTCCCGATGAGGAGGCAGCAAAGTCCAAATACGTCCGGGTCGTAGACAATGAAGGCGAAGACTATCTGTATCCTGCCGAGTACTTTATGTTTCTCGATCTGCCTCAAGAGGTAGCAACCGCGCTCTTGCATGCCGCCTAATGCTGAATCCCAAGATAGAGACGAATTGATGTAAGTCCGAGTTCAACCCTACTTCTCGTCCAGCTTCCTACCTGCGTTCAAGTTATCAAAATTCAGAATCGCGTTGAGGACGAAGGAATAACTTCCTTTAGTCTGCCCGCGCCACATCGGGTTATTTGAGAACAGCACCACATGACCTTTACCCGCAGGCACGTCGACAATCATCGGACGTTGTGCGATCTCGTCACCGCCATCCAGCAGGCCCGAAACCAGCAAATCCTTGTTGTCCGCATAACGAAAAATCACGCGCGGTCGAAATTCGACGGGAATAATGTTGATTCCATTACGCCTTTGCTCGGGCAGTACCGGAAACGCCTCCCATGCTTCAGCAGTCGGCAATTCAGGCGCATCTACCGGCGGTCTGCCTTGAACGGTGTCTGGATCGTCGGTCGTGCCGCGTCCGGTTGCTCTCTGCTCTCGGCGTGGTCGACCGCCGCGACCGGAAGCGAAATTGCTCACACCGAAGATGGGGCCGTTGAAACAGTAAATAGAAACTGTTTCCGGATACCCATAAGCGATGGGACTTTTCTCGTCTACAACTTTCGAATGCAACACCGCGCCGATCGCTTTCAATCTAGTCGAGCGCGTAATCGACACCCCCGGCGTGAATCCGGTGCTGACCGCAAAATCAGCCGTGTCCATTGAGGCGATAAAGAGTCCGCCTTCCTTCGTAAACTTTTGCAAGTTCATCAGACCGGAATAACCAAGCCCTGGTCGGATGTCGTCAGTGGAATCAATCTTTCCCAGATTCGGAGTGAGGGTAGTCGTTTTCCAGGGCAGGGGATTGCCCCACATCGGCATTCCATTGATGATCGCTTCAGTGCCCCGGCCGACGGGGGCGAAGATGATCACGTCGTATTTGCTCCGCAGATCTGCATCTTTCGCAGCATCCTGGGTGCTGATGTAACTAAACGGAATCTTCAGCTGATCGAGCGCCAGCCGCCACCAACCTTCATCTTGTGTATCCAACCACGTATGCATCACCGCCACGCGAGGAGTACCAATGGCGTGGGTCTTCACCGCCGGTGCTTCATTGACCGCATAGATCTGCACTCCCAATTCGGATGCAGCCGCGTGAACCTCGCTCGAAGTAGCTTTGCGGATTATGAACGAACCTCGGTTGAACTTATGACCTACCGCTTCAAAAGGCTCTTCGGCCACATCGACGGCGGTGTTTCGCAGACGATAGCGCAGCGAGGCGAGGATGTTATCCGCGGTGTGATTGATTAGGTAGATGGAACCATCTCCCTTGATGCCGCCAGGCGCTTGCACATCGGAAGTGACTCGGGTCATGGGCGCGGTTAGCACCTTAACGTCGGTCACTCTAACAACATTCACGTTGCCTAGTTCACCGAGTGTCCAACCCGTGTCATCGTAAACATCCTGCTGCGGGTCGTTAGGCGCCCAATACTGGTGGTCCAGGAGCGCATCCGCGATGCGGCTGTAAGGTTGATCCATGCGCACGATGTAGCTGCCGGCCGGAAATTGCCGCTCCTCAGTTTTGGGCGCAGGCGTAGGACTGGCTGCCGGCGAAGGTGAACTGCTCGGACTCGGCGACCCAGAAGGCGATGGCGAGGGTGCCTCTTTCTTCGCACCATTTTTCTTTGCCTTAACAGTTACGGTGAACGCCGCAGTAGCACGATGAACTTCGCAGCCTTGGGCCTGAAGTAGTCTTAGCAAGTCCGCCTGACCGCCTGGTCGCGGATCGTCAGCGGGAAACACGTATGCCGCCGGACCTTCATTCTTTGGCTTATCGATCGAACGCTTGCTCTTGAGATAGAAATTTTTCAGGAAGAGTTTGGTGTTGTTGCTGAAGTAGTGAAGTGAGGTGAGCAGCCCCGTCTGCTGGTAGTTGTTGTTATTGCGCTGTGACCATTTCGCCCGCGGGAGGGGCGGGTTTTGCCGGTACCAGGTGCGCGAATAATCATCGGCCGAAAGCGTGCGCTCAACTGTGTCGGCGCCCGCGTTGCCAAATGTTTCGTAGAGGCGACTGATGCCGTTGTGTGTCGCGGCGATGAACATCAGGTAGCCGGGCGACCAGGTGTCGAAGTTTCCGTGAGCGAACACTCCCGGCATGCCAAACTTCGTCATCTCGGACACATTGTTCCAACCGACCATTTGCCATTCGTCAGTGAGAATTGGATCAACCCAGGCGTTGTAGGGCCCGTCGCCGATCGTGTTGTCGTAGAGATAAGGAACCGACTCGTGCAAATCGTGAAGCACCTGGGCTTTCCACCCGGTGAAGGTGTTGAGCACGTTGCGCGTAAGCTTGAGCGAGAGCCCGATCGCATCGCGGTTGTTGTCGTGCGCAACGTAATGTCCCCAGTAGACGAGCGGGGGCCAATTCGAATTTGGGTTGGCGAGATGCCAGTTGTAAACATCAACCATGCGATCGCGGCCATCAACCTCGACCACGGGTGTGATCAACGTGACAACATTGTCACGTATCTGTTTGATGTAAGGACTCTCATCGACCGCGAGTCGGTAGGCGAGTTCCATCAGCGCGGTTGGTGAACCAGTTTCCGGCGAATGAATCGTTCCGGTGATGTAGTAAACGGGGAATGACGCCGTTACCAGGCGGTCTGCTTCAGCTTCATCCATCTTGATGGTGCGCGGATCGGCGAGCTTTGCGAGGCGCGCGCGGTTCTCATCGAGTCTGGCGAGCAAAGTTTCCGACGCGACGGCAACTGCGATCATCTCGCGCGCCTCTTCCGTGGTGCCGATGGAAAAGACTTTTACGCGTGGGCTGGCGCGCTCAAGCATGCGCATGTAGCGATAGACTTCGGTCGAGTAGGGCAGTTTGCCTGGAGCGCCGGCGACATCGCCGAGCACTGATTTTGGCGTCGGGACGTTCGGCGAGGCGGGCAGGTAGTCGGTAAGCGGAGAGTTAAAGAATGTCTCAGTGGTGTACTCGCGAATCTTGCTCGTGTACTGCTCGTCGATCGGTTGTTTCGGATCGCGACCCGGCTTGATCTGAGAAAACGCAGTGGTCGCGGTCGCGACGAGCAAGGTTACGTACAATACGCCAAGGCGCAGAAGGAACGGTTGAGTCATCGTGTCTCCCCAGCTCTCGAAATGTTTAGTTCTAACTGCCCGACTGGAATCAAGGATAGGAAAAGAGTTTGTAGCCAAAGCCACGCGGCAAGTCAAATTGTTTTTGGGTGGGATCGCGGGCGTCTCGCCCGCATTTGAGTCCAATTCCACATTTATTACTTTCTGGCTTAGTATCTGATCAAATCCGCAGCGGAGTCTCCCTTATGCCAGGACGCATCTTCCAACTAAATACTTCTCCCGGTGGCGTTCCCAAGCTCGCGATACGTGAAGCTGAGGTGACGGAATCAGGATTGACGGGCGACGATCACAAGTTCCCCGACATTCATGGCGGACCTGAACGTGCAGTCTGTCTCTTTTCGCTCGAACGAATTCTTGAGTTGCAGAGTGAGGGTCATCCAATCTTTCCGGGTGCCGTCGGCGAGAACGTCACGATCTCAGGAATAGATTGGAACGAGGTTACCCCCGGTCAACAGTTGTCGCTCGGCGACGAGGTGCTGGTGGAGATCACGAGCTATACCTCCCCGTGCAACTCGATCCCCGAGTCGTTTGTAGACGGTGAGTATCAACGAATATCGCAAAAACTTCATCCGGGTTACTCGCGAGTCTACGCGCGCGTCTTGCGACCGGGACGAATTGTGATTGGGCAACCAGTTCAACTCAATGGTCGATCTGAGTAACACGGATGGCAGAACCGCAAGATAAAAACTCGCCCCGCGCTCAACCTCCTGAAGAGATTGCACCGGTTCAGATCAAACCGCTAAGTAAATCGGCTGGTGGTATTCCCTCAATCATATCTGCCGCAAAAAGCGCCTTGAAGGAAATGGGTGTCGGTCGAAGTGTGCGGACGCTACTGAAAGTTAATCAAGCGGGTGGGTTTGATTGTCCGGGTTGCGCCTGGCCGGAGCCAGATGCTGAGCGCTCTCATGCAGAGTTTTGCGAGAACGGCGCTAAGCATGTTGCTGATGAAGCAACCACCAAACGCGTTACGCCGGAGTTTTTTTCCAAGTGGAGCGTGGCAGACCTCGCAAACCAATCTGATTACTGGTTGGGCCAGCAGGGACGTATTACTCATCCTTTGATATTGCGACGCGATGCGAGACATTATGAAGCGATCAGGTGGGACGACGCGTTTGCCCTGATAGCGAACGAACTCAACTCTCTGAATTCTCCGGACGAAGCAATTTTTTATACGTCAGGCCGCGCCAGTAATGAGGCTGCTTTCCTCTATCAACTGTTCGTCAGGCAGTTTGGCACGAACAATCTCCCTGACTGTTCGAACATGTGTCACGAGTCGAGCGGCTGGGCCTTGCTGGAAACAATTGGCGCGGGCAAGGGGACTGTGACGTTGGCAGACTTCGACCTCGCAGAAGCCATCTTTGTAATCGGACAGAATCCGGGAACAAATCACCCGCGCATGTTGACTGCGCTCGAGCGGGCCAAACGGAACGGCTGCAAGCTTGTACACATTAATCCGTTGCCGGAAGCTGGGATGACAAACTTCAAACACCCGCAGGAGTTTGTGGGGTGGCTGGGTGGCGGGACTGATCTTGCCGATCTGTTCTTGCAGGTGCGCATCAACGGCGACGTGGCATTGCTGAAAGGGATAATGAAGGAGGTGCTGGCTGCGGAAGAGCGGC
>DASSCX010000279.1:0-13436 GCA_035697425.1 Pyrinomonadaceae bacterium
TTGGACTTTGGACGTTGGACTTTGGACTCTTTTCTTGTTTCTGTTACAAATAGAACTTCATCTATAAAATCCCGCTGCGGAGATCGCGAATGCATTACTACGACAACATCCTGGGACTTGTTGGCCGGACGCCTCTCGTCAAGCTCAATCGCTTGGCGCGAGGCATAAAGGCCACCGTGCTCGCAAAAATGGAAAATCTCAATCCCGGCTACTCTGTGAAAGATCGGATCGGCGTGTCCATGATTGAGGCTGCGGAGCGCGAAGGAATACTTAAACCGGGTGGCACGATTGTAGAAGCTACTTCAGGGAACACAGGAATCGGACTGGCGCTCGCCGCCGCCGTTAAGGGTTATAAGTGCATCTTCGTAATGACAGACAAATCATCTGTCGAGAAGTCGCGTTATCTGAAGGCCCTCGGCGCCGATGTTGTAATCACCCCCGTCTCTGCTAAACCAGGAACCCCAGACCACTACGTCTCCACCGCCAAAAGAATCGCTTCCGAAACACCAAACTCGTTCTACCCCGATCAATACTCACATCCTGCGAATCCGGAGGCACATTACCGCACCACCGGTCCTGAGATTTGGGAGCAGACGGACGGAAAGGTTACACACTTCGTGGCCGGCATCGGCACTGGAGGCACGATCTCGGGAACGGGACGTTACTTAAAAGAGCAGAATCCGAATATCCAGATCATTGGGGCAGATCCGTATGGCTCGATCTTCAAAACTTTCAAAGAAACGGGGAAGCTGATCGAAGCAACTCCGTATCTGGTGGAAGGCATTGGGCAGGAAATTGTACCGCCAAATGTTCATATCAAGTATGTTGACGAGGTGATCAACGTTACTGACCGGGACTCGTTCGAGATGTCGCGCCAGATGGGTCGCCTCGAAGGACTCTTCTGCGGGGGCTCAACCGGAACCAATGTCGCCGCTGCCCTGCGGGTGGCGCGCGAAGCGACCGAGGACGCTGTCATCGTTTTCATAGTGTGTGACACAGGCGAACACTATCTCTCCAAGCATCATTCCGACGAATGGATGAAAGAGAAGCAATTACTTGAGCCGCAGAAGATCACTGCAGGTTTGATGACTGGAACGAAGGGAACTCAGGCACCGCGGTCGCTTGTCTGGGTCGCCCCGAGCGATAAGTTGGCAGACGCGCTGGCGAAAATGAATGATCTTGGTCTCACTAACCTGCCTGTGCTTGAGGAAGGACGCCCGGTTGGCTCGGTGCGTGAAAATCGCGCGCTCTCACTCGTGGTAAAGAATCGCGATCTCCTGGAGTCGGCGGTAGGTGAAGTAATGGAAGCGAGTTTCCCAATAGTAGATGTCGACGCGAGTTCGAATGAGGTAACGAAGCGATTGCAAAGTAGCCCGGCCGTCTTGGTTGAGGAATACGGACGTTTAGTGGGAATTATCACGCGTCATGATGTGCTGGATTTGAAATTGAAAAGCTAGGAATGATCCAACCTCTTAGTGTTAGTCCGTGTGGTTTAGTGGTTCGGAATGTGATTGTCTTGTGGATAACCACGAAACTACACGAATCAGCACGAAGAAATCCAGTTAGTTCGAGAAGTTTCACGCTGAGTTTAGAAACCGGCGCCGCGCTCATAAAAGACCACCCTTAAGTGCTCACCCAGATCTTTCTCCTCGGTGGGCATGAACCCTTCCAAATAATCTTCCGGCACGAACGTGTCTGCTCCCGCTACCGTGAGCGGTACTTCGGTAACAATCCATTTATCCAGGTGCGGCAGGAAGGCGCTGTAGACTTGGGCGCCTCCGATCACGAAAAGGTCTCCGGCCAATTCCTTCGCCTTCTGCAGGACAGAGTTCACATCTCGCAGCACGATTACAGACTCTTGCGGTTCAATGTCGGCGCTTCGACTCAATACTATGTTGAGTCGATTGGGTAACGGCCGCTTCAGTGTCAGCCATGTCTTGTAACCCATCACGCAAGAGTGCCCCGTGGTCGTCTCTTTGAAAAACTTCATGTCAGCAGAGTAGTGCCACGGCAACTTGCCCCCTTTGCCGATAGCCCCCTGACGATCCACTGCAACGATTCCGATAATCATGAAACTAAAATCTTCGATTTTTGAACTTAGTACTTCGAACTTAGTACTTTGAATTTGGTGCTTCGTTGTTGAGTTCGCCTGTAGTTCTTCTTCTTTATTGCGATAATCAGGTCAAGTGCAGGAGCGAGCAAAGCACGAAGTTCAAAGTACAGAGTTCAAATTTTAGACAGCCACTGCTGCCGCAATTTTTCCATGAGACTGATAGTTTCTCAGATTCAAATCTTCATACCGCATGTCGAGTAAACCCTGGAGTCCCCGCAAACGCTTTGTCGAATCAGTAATCTCGAGTTGTGGAAGCGGCAGCGGCTCACGCGCAAGCACCTCATTAACCTGATCCAGATGGTTCTTATAAATGTGATAGTCGCCGAGCGTGTAGATAAACTCACCGACCGCCAGCTCGCAGACGTGTGCGACCATTTCTAACAGCAGCGCATACGAGCTGATATTAAAAGGTACCCCAAGAAAGGCGTCCGCCGATCGTTGATAGAGCTGGCAATGCAAGACGCTTCCGTTCTCTACTTTGAACTGAAACAAGGTGTGGCAGGGTGGTAGGTCGACATTATCTGCCTCACGCGGATCCCAGCCCGTAACTATCAGCCGGCGCGAATTGGGATTGCTTTTGATCTCGCCTAAGAGCCGTGCGATTTGATCGACGCCATCATGTTCGGGGTAGCGACCGCCGAACGATCGCCAGAGGTAACCATAAACGGGCCCCAGATCCCCGGCTTTTCTGGCGAAGCGTTTGGTATGAGCTTCGTCCCCCCACTCCGCCCAGATGTCGACCCCTTTGGCGCGCAGATTTGCCTCGTTGGTATCGCCGGAAAGAAACCAGAACAATTCTTCGGCGACCCAACGAAAGGGAATCTTCTTGGTAGTGACGATGGGGAAACCCTCACGTAAATCGAAGCGCGTCTGGAAGCCGAAATGAGAGATGGTGCCGACGCCGGTTCGATCTTCATGCCCTTTGCCATGAAGCAGAATTGATTTCAGCAGATCATGATATTGTTTCATGAAAAATGGGACCGTGGGCAACGCGCCGCAGGCGCGCGCCGTCTTCTTAGGTTGTTTCCTGGAGCGCCGTTTTCGCGCTTCGCGCTCATTGCGGGCGAGACGCCCGCGATCCGGAAGTGCTCGCAGTATAACTTTGCCCTAAGCATAACGGTAGGATGAAAAACTACAATCTTGGTTTCATTGGCTTTGGCAATGTGGGGCGTGCGCTAGCGCGGCTGCTCGCAGCGAAAGCGGATGATCTGCGCGACATTTATGGTATCGAATCGCGGATCACGGGGGTGGCCTCGCGCAGCCTCGGTTGGCTCGTTACTTCTGAAGGGCTGACGACGATGGATTCGTCGCTGCTGCGGGACCATGCCGCCCGTGCCGAAGGCCTGACGGATTGGCTCAGGCAAAGCAAGCCGGATGTCGTTTTCGAGACCACCTCTTTGAATCATGAAACAGGTCAACCGGCGATCGAATACCTCTCCGCTGCCCTGAAGTCCGGCGCCCACGCGATCACTGCCAACAAAGGCGCGGTGGTTTACGGCTACGAAGAGCTGAGTAAGCTTGCGCAGGCTGCGGGGAAACGTTTCTTTTTCGAAGCTACCGTGTTGGACAGCGCGCCCGTCTTCTCGCTCTTTCGCGAAACCCTCCCCGCGGTAAAACTGCGCGGCTTCACAGGCGTCTTCAATTCAACGTCAAACGTCGTGTTGGAATCGATGGAAGCCGGACGTTCATTCGCCGAAGGAGTGAAGGTGGCTCAGGAGTTAGGAATAGCCGAGACTGATCCCTCGCACGACGTCGACGGCTGGGATTCCACAGTGAAGATTTGCGCCCTCGCGAACGTACTTATGGGAATGCACCTCACTCCCTCTGATGTTCGCCGCGAGGGCATTCGGGATCTGAGCACGCGAGCGTTGCAGGCGGCACGAGCAGCAGGGAAGCCTTACAAACTGATGGCGCGCGCGAAGTTTGCCGATCAAAAGATTGTCAGTGCTACAGTCAAACCGGAGCAAATAGCGATCACTGAACCGCTGGGAAATGTACGCGGCACTTCATTGGCGGTGCATTTCGAGTTGGACATGATGCCGGGGTTGACCATCACTTCCCATCGTCCCAATCTGCAAAGCACTGCGTATGGGTTGCTGGCGGATTTTATTAATGCTGTTAAAAAATAGTCCAAGGTCCAAAGTCCAAGGTCCAACGCCCGCCAATTTCCATAGTTATCTCTCCATGAACGAAGGTGCGAAAGGGCTAAGAACGCGCATTGGACGTTGGACATTGGACTTTGGACGTTGGACTAAGCTAAAGAAATCTCGCGGACTCCATCGACAAGCCGGTCCACTTCATCTTGTGTTGTATAGCAAGCGCAACCCGCGCGCACCAGGCCTTCTTCGCCTAGTCCCAGTCGCTCAACAACGGTTGCCGCATAGAAATCGCCATGCGATAGAAACAATCCCTTGCCGGCCAATCGCCGGGCGACTTCCGTGGAGGCAACGCCTGCAACAGTGAAGGAAACGGTCGGGGTGCGAGCCTGGTCTGGAGTTGGTCCGTAAAGGCGGACACGCGGAATGTCTTCCAGTCCTTCCCACAAGCCTTTAACTAGCGATGCGCTGCGAACATGCAATCCTTCAAATGCGCGAGCCAAACATTCTGGCCGGGACGCGCCTGAGGCCAGGCCAGCGAGAAAATCGACCGTCGCTCCGGCGCCAACCATTCCTTCCTGGTTCTGAGTTCCCGTCTCAACATTCTCTGGAGCGGCATCGGGTGCCGGGATCAGCTTGGGAAAATCGATGCTCTCCAGAAGTTCACGCTTGCCAAACATTATTCCGATATGCGGCCCATAAAACTTGTAGGCAGACATCGCGAGAAAGTCGCAACCAAGATCCTTCACGTCAACCAGGACGTGTGGCGCATAGTGCACGGCGTCAACAAAAATGCGTGCGCCAACCGCGCGAGCCATTTTTATCGCGCGAGCTGTGTCGTTGATCGTGCCGAGCGCATTTGAGGCCGCGCCAAGGGCAATCAAACGAGTCCGTGAAGTAACGGCTTGTTCAAAGTCGTCCCAATCGAGCTGTCCCGTCGCCGGAATCAATTTTACCGTGCGAACCCTTAATCCCCGCTCAATCGCCACGCGCTGCCAGGGCGCAATGTTCGCGTGATGATCTAATTCGGTGACCACTAGCTCATCCCCAGCGCGATAGTCAGCTGCGAGGGCTCGCGCGAGATGAAAGGTTAGGGTCGTCATGTTGGCGCCAAAGGCAATCTCAAATGGAGAAGCGTTGATGAAGTCGCCGCAAGCCATGCGCGCCGCTTCGATGGCGGCGTCAGTTTCAGCACTGGTGGGGTAGGCCCAATGAGTGTTCGCGTTGTGGTGGTAAAGATAGTCGCTCATCGCCTCCACCACTTGCCGCGGTACTTGCGTGCCGCCGGGACCATCAAAGTAGGCGACGGGAAAGCCGTTGTGAATGCGTTCGAGTGCTGGGAAGTGAGCGCGAATTTGAGCCGTGGAAGCGACGGTTGCTTGGGCGAGTGCCTCGGACATTTGAATTACCCTCGACGTTCTGGACTAAAAAAGGTCAGCGAATAATAGACACGTGGAGGCAGTTTTGCCAGCGCTGGTTGACTCTCGAAGGGTTAAGCGATAGAAAGCGTCGAAGGCCGAGATAGGTGCAAGTGTACGGCCGTACAAGTTGTTCGCGTTCAGTCCGCGCAGCGGACGAATGAATTTAGCCCAGCACTTTAGTGCTGGGATTAGGTACTTATTGCGAATGGCGACTCAATTTATCAGCCGTCCGTTACACGGACTCTCCCTGGGAACCTTGCGTAACCCAGCACTAAAGAGCTGGGCTATTTTCAATCGTCCGCTTCGCGGACTGTCAGGTAAGTTCTTAAGCAGAGCCTCGCTCTGCATCCTTTGCGCATTTGTTGCCACCTTCTTCCTTGCCACTAACCTGAATGCTCGGCAACGCGCGGGCTGGCGTGTTTACAAGGGCGCCTGGTTTGAGATCAAGTATCCCGCAACTTTCAAAGCTCGCGCATCTTTGGAAAGCATTTCGTTTGATGGTCAATACGACAGCGCGGTTTTCACAGCCGCCGATGGCAGCGTGGAGTTCTACGTTTTTGCGCCGCAGTGGAATGGCAAGCCCACTGACATCGAGATCGATCCGAGCAAAGAAGAATATGTGGCGCAACACGCCGAGAAGAAGGGGACGATCAACGTGAGGCGCGTCACCATTAAGGCGAAGGACGGGAGTTATACACGAGCCTTTGAGGATACGGAAAACACCGATCTGAACATCCGCAGGGTGTTTGGTTTCAAATATAGGAACCAGGCGGCTTATGCTAAATATCGCAGCCAGTATTTGACCTTCAAGAACTCGTTACAGCAGTTTTCGGATTAGGGCAATCAATTCGTCGTCGCCGACTCGCCTGCTTCAGCTTCCTCTTTTTTCTTCGTCCACATCCCGCAAATCTGATTTGCCTCAGCCAGCGACAGGTTGTCGTAAATATCGGCGTTGTTTACTACCTGACCGTCTTCCAGTTCGAGAACTTCCCAGTCCGGCGCCTCCGGATCGCTGCCCGCTCGCCCCGGCTTCACACGCACCTCATAGGAAATCTCAACCGCCTTCGTTTCATTCTCCATAGATTAGTTGCTCCTGTGATCGTTTGGTTGGCAATCTATCACGATCAGTGTCTCAAGTCCCAAGTCTCAAGTCTCAGATCGCAGGTTTCAGGTCTCAAGTCTCAAAGCATTTGCCATATGTCATTTATCGTTTCCATTTCCCAATTCGTCTCGCATGTTTGAAGTCTTAGCGCTAGCAATCTTTCAGTCTTTCCGTTGATGAATGGAAAATGATAAATGGTGGATTCAACCTCGAAGTGCAACACCTGTGACGCACCGGGCAATTACAGTACGGGAGCGGTAGCGACCGCAGTCAACTAACCGGTCGATCAAGTTTCGAGAGTCGGCGATTATCCGGGTTTCACCAAGGTCTGAATGTCGAGTCTGGCGTCACCTGAGTGCGGTCGCTACCGCTCCCGTACTGTAATCTTCGCTATCCTCTGTTGCGCTTCGGAGTTGAATCCACCAATGATATATGGAAAATGCTTTTGGGACTTGAGACAGGAGACGTGTAGGATGTCAGACAGTAATAACCCATCTTAAGCAGCTTTCACCAAAGAATATGTGTACTGATCGAAGAAACTTTTTACGTTTGTCTGCCGGCATCGCCGGCGCCACGCTACTGGGCGGTGATCTAATAAACACCGGCGCTTTTGAAACTGAGCCGGCGCAACAACGAGAAATTCCCGAAGCAATTCGCCAGTTGAAGCGAATGACTGAAGGCGTGGTCCCGATTACCCTCGACGAACGCCGTGCGCGTATCGACAAAGCTCGGCGCCTCATGCGCGAAAAGCGAATCGATGCCATTTACCTCGAGCCGGGTACTAGTATGTTCTACTTCACCGGCATGCGTTGGGGCACCAGCGAGCGCATGTTTGCCCTAGTGATTCCGGCGCGTGGGGAAGTCGCGTGGATCTGTCCAAAGTTTGAGGAAGAACGCGCGCGAGAATTGATCAAGATTGGCGACGACATCCGAACCTGGGAAGAAGACGAAAGTCCCTACAAACGTGTCGCCGAGATTTTTCGTGATCGCGGGCTGCGTTCGGGGCGGATCGGAATGGAAGAGCGAGTGCGCTTTTTTCTCTTCGATGGAATTCGCAAAGCGGCACCAGGTTTTCAGTATGTCAGCGCCGATCCCATTACCGCCGGTTGCCGCATGTACAAGTCGCCGACGGAGCTGGCGCTGATGCAACGCGCCAACGACATTACGATTGTGGCTTACAAAGCTACGCATGACAGTATGCGCGAGGGCATGACGCAGGATGAGTTTTCCGGAAACTGCAGTGCTGCCTTTCGCGCTCTCGGCGTTGGTGGCGGAGTCTTTTGCAGTTTTGGGAAGTACACCGCGTTTCCTCACGGTAGCAGCACGCCGCAACGCTTGAAAGAAGGCGATGTGGTCTTGATGGACGGCGGCTGTAGCGTAGACGGTTATCAATCCGACATTACTCGCACCTTCGTTTTTGGCAAGCCCACGCCGCGGCAACGCGAGATATGGAATCTGGAGCGGCGTTCTCAGGATGCCGGCTTTGCTGCCGCGCGCGTTGGTGCGCCTTGCGAAGCGGTGGATGCGGCTGCGCGCAAAGTGATCGTGGACGCCGGATTTGGACCTGACTACAAGGTGCCCGGCTTACCGCATCGAACCGGACACGGTATCGGTCTCGACGGTCATGAGTGGACCAACTTCGTTCGCGGGAACAAGACGCCAATCCAACCGGGAATGTGTTTTAGTGATGAACCGACGGTGGTGATCTATGGCGAGTTTGGGATACGCCTTGAGGATTGCCTTTACATTACTGAAAACGGTCCCAGATTCTTTACCAAACAGAGCCCGTCGATTGAAGAGCCTTTCGGATGAACGAGTTCTCAAGTCTCAGGTCGATCAGAGTCTCAGGTCTCAAGTCTCAGGTGTAGGTCCTCGGAGTTGAGTTAATCGCGTTTACTATTATTTCGTATTACTTCGTGGATCGTATTTGCCACAAGCGGGAAGCCACGATCCACGAAATGACACGAAACGCGATTAACTCAACTCCGAAGACCTAAGCCTAAGCCTGAGACTTGAACCTGAGACTTGAAACCTGAGACCTGAGACCTGGGACCTGAGACCTGGGACCTGGGACTTGCTAATCACTGCGGCTGGGTCGCATCCAGAGTTACGATCCACGAACACACACGAACCAACACGAAAACAATCTACAACGCCATCGCCGATCTGGCTTTAAGCTTCTCAAGGTTCAATTGCTCGGCCGGCCTGGTATCAGCCTTCAATACCTTCGCCATCTGTTGCAGCGCGTACTCATTCTCCGCTTCAGTTTCTGAAACGACACAGTCAGACGGCACGATTAGTTGGAAGTCGCGCATGTAAGCATCATTAGCCGTGAACAGCACACAGTTGTTCCCTGCAATGCCTGTCAGAATTAATGACCGCGCGCCGAGGTGTTCGAGCAAGAGCTCCAATGTCGTCGAGAAAAACCCGGAATGCTTCGGTTTGAGAACGAAGTAATCATCTTCGTCCGGCGTGACCATTTCGACAAAGGCCTTTCCCCGTACGTCATCCTCAAGACAATGCGAAACAATCTTGTTTAGATCGGATTGCCATTTGCCAAAGTTATCGTTGACGTAGATTGCGGGCACGCCGGCCTGCTTCGCTGCGTGCTTGAGATTCGCAATTGCTTTGCCCACCGGCAAAGCGAGAGGCAACAAGCGCTCTCCGCCCTCAAACTCAAAATCGTTGATGACGTCAATCAGCAATAAGGCGGCGCCCGACTGATCGGGTACGTTACCGTGCAGGTCTTTGCTCTTTACAGGCATGTCTTATTTTGGCTGGCAACCGTACATCGCCGGGTCAGCTCTGTTTCCTTCCCGTCCGAATTACTTCTTAAATTGTGGCCGTGGAGAGAATTAGCAATCACGAAGCCACTCGGAGGTGTAGCTCAAACTGTTGTTTGCGTCTCTTGTGTTCGCTGCGCGCGGTGATAGTTTGCGTTAACTAAACTGTGCGGTATATTGCCGTCGCTCAAGTTTGGTGCCCGCACGCTAGGGGAGATTGCCTCATGGCACGCGCAAAACCCCCGACTTCAAGATCCGTTGGCGAAGAACCGCCCAACCGGGCCGCGTCAAAGATTCCGGACGTGATCGTTGACTTTGTGTTCGAGCGAGGGCTGTTCTTCATCGCGATCAAGAACATCAGCGAGCAGCCGGCCTACAAAGTATCAGTGAAGTTTAGTCAGAAGCTTTACGGACTTGGAGGCGCGCGGGAAGTCTCGGCCTTGCCACTCTTTCGCAACATTGAGTTCCTTGCTCCGCAAAAGGAGATCGCAACCTTTCTCGACAGTAGTGATTCCTATTTTGCGCGCAAGCAGCCCACTAAAGTAGAAGCGCAAATTTCCTACCGCGATGCCGAGGGCGATAAGCATAGCGTCTCAATTGCTCACGATCTGGAAATTTACCGAAACCTGGCCGTCACGGGCCGCCCGGAAGGCGTAGTGATAAGTGATTCAGACATAGATGAAGGAGAGTAGAAAACAATGGCGCGCGTAGATCCTTATAAAGACTTCAGATTTCAAGTCGAGATTGACGGCATTGCCTCGTCCCGCTTCCTCGAATGTACAGGGCTCGGTTCGGAAGTCGCTGTGATTGAGTATCGCGAAGGCGGCGATCCCACCGCGGTGCGCAAGCTGCCTGGTCGCGCCAGCTTTTCCGATATCACTCTCAAGCGCGGCATCACAGAGTCGCGTGATCTTTATGACTGGCATCGCTCTTTACTCCAGGGGCAAAACGATCGCCGCAACGGAAAGATCATTTTGCTTGACGATTCAGGAGCGGAAGTAGTGCGCTGGGTGTTTCGTGAGGCCTGGCCGCGCAAGTGGGAGGGACCGGAGTTAAATGCAATGACGAACGAGATCGCGATCGAGACCTTTGTCCTCACCTGCGAATCAATCGAGCGGGATGGCTAGGCGTGCCTGTCAACGAAACTTGGGGAACCACTTCGGACGAGCGCGCAGCTGATTTTCCTTGCGATGCATCTCTGACTCACATTGATGCGCAGCTTTTCCGCGGCATCACAATCAACGCTGCTCCGCAAGTCGTGTTTCGCTGGCTCTGTCAGTTAAGGGCCGCACCTTACAGTTACGACTGGATCGACAACGGTGGCCGGCAAAGCCCGCAGGAACTGATTCCCGGACTAGAACGACTAGAGATTGGTCAGGATGTTATGACCATCTTCACGCTCACCAGCTTCACTCTCGACAGACAACTCACAATCCAACTCAAACCCTCTCGCAGCGCAAAATCTGTCTTCGGCGACATCGCAGTGAGTTACTTGCTCGTTCCCAAAGCGGAGGGCAGTTGCAGGCTGTTGGTAAAGCTGGTGGTTCAGTATCCGCACACTTTCAAAGGTCGCTTAATGCGCAGGTTTCTTCCGTGGGGCGATTTGATAATGATGCGACGGCAGTTAATGAACTTGAAGCGTTTGGCCGAGCAAGAATAAATTCAGCGCTGCTAGGCCCGGAACGTGGATTCGAAGGAGTCCGAACCATTCCTCGGTATCGACTTTCTACCAGCCTGCGGAGAGGCCTCCACACTCGCATTCAGCTGAACATCCCTAAGGTCTCACGGTAAGACGTTGGAAACAGCGTCTGATTGCAACTATCTATCTCTTAAAGTTAAGGAGTACGGATGGCCGCTATCAGACTCTATCTAGTTGCGCTTACGCTCGTCTTCATTATCGCGGTTATGGCGACAATCGGTATTGGCGTGTTGGAAGCGACGGTCATGACGAGTGTTCCGCTCTTGCTGATACTCGATATCAGGGAGGAGCTCAAAGAAATCAAGTTACTGGAGGAGCGATTGGCGGCACTCACCCAATAACCGCCGCTGCCCCGAAGACATGATAAGCCCCAACATATCTGCTCTAAATCTCATCCTTAGCTTTGCTACCGCCCTGATAGCCCATGAGCTGGGTCACTTTGTAGCCGCCCGTCTTTGTGGTGTTTTGATAACTGAGGCCGGGTTGGGTTGGGGGCCTGGGCTCTTTAAGACACGCCTTCGCGGTGTGGATTATAAACTTCGAATTCTGCCGATCGGCGCATACATCAAGATGGACATGATCATGTTGCAGCGGCGCACATTGCTGCAGCAACTGTTCGTCCTGCTCGCCGGCATTATGGTGAACCTGATTCTCGGGACTCTAGCCTGGGGAACATTCTTCGGTACGATCAATCTTGCGCTGGCGTTGGGAAATCTCTTTCCTATATACCAACAGGATGGATGGAAAGCCGGGATGGTGATCTCTCGTCGCGTATTTAATCGTCCAGTTCCCCTCATCGAATGGTCTTTCACCATCGCTGGAGGCCTGATAGCTCTTGGCCTTGCCGCGCTCATTCTTTCAAGCCTCTAATCGCACCGGTCGGTACGCTACGAAAGCAACCTATTCACCAAGTGTTTCAATTCAGTTGGCTCGAATGGCTTCGTCAGATAAGTCTGACAACCCGCGCTTGCAGCTTCTCCCCGTAAATCATACGAATCGTAGGCAGTCAGAATAATTACCGGCACCTAACTCTGCAGGCCATCAGGTACAGCACAGCCACCGCTTCGGATGCGCCGATTGATGCCACGCATTCCTGTTGTCGAAGGTCTGAATAAATGACGGGCTGTCGGGAGCGATCAGTGCCGGGGAGAACGTCGGCACGCCCGCTGAACTGATGTTGCCGTCTTAGGGCTTGCTGTTGATTACCGCCGTCACAGTGATGTCGCGTTGGGTGATCGCGAAGGTCACCTGGTCGGCCGTGCTGCCTTCGTGGTTGGCATCACCGCCATAAGTGGCATCAGCCGTGTCAGGCTCTAAATAAACCGATGAAGGGCGCAGCAGCGAAACGTATAAGCTTATTGAGGAACTAAAGCTGAGAGGTCGGGCGAAGCCTGCCTCTCAGCTTGCAGCACAGCCGTCACGTACGACGAGCTGTTCTCGCGAGGATCTAAAGGACAGGTATCAGCCTCCCCAGACTGATACCTGTAACATCCTATTTCTTAATCGCCAGCCAAACGTTGTACTTACTCCCGTCGAATAGCGTGGCTTCGAAGAACCATGTTCCCTGGCCGGCGTTGCCCAGGGCCTTGGTGTCGAAGTTGAAATGCCACTGTGAATCCGTTAGCCGGAATTGGTTACCGGTCGTGGCGGCGTCCGTTGCAACTGCGATCACCTCATCGCCATCAGGTGATCCGTCACTCCATTTCTGGGCTTTCAACGTGTGAATGCCTGTAGTCAACGGCGACCCGAAGCACACCGCGGAAAACTTGAACGGAATCGTGCTCTTCAGTTTGAACGTCCTAAGTGGATCGTAGATGCTTCCACCTGGGCCGACAATCACAGGAGAGGCGTTGGCGCCACCGATCGGCGACAGGAAGCCGTTAAAAGAGCTGCAGGCTGTGAGGACCGTGACAGTGCCGTCAATGTACTGGAAGTTGTAGTTCCCTGATGCCGCATTCTCGCATTTCGTCGGATAACTCCCAATCAATGAACCAACCGTATAAGTGGTGGAGCACGTAGGCTGCGGCGTCAGATCATTCTCATCGTCTCCGAGCACAAATCCCGCATAGGTCGGTGTGATGGTCGGAACTGGATCATTGAACGTGATCGTATGGCTTGACGCGGTGATCGTCAGCAATGCCTTGTTCACCGTGAAGACTGCCGTGGCCGTCACGGCGAACACATAGTTGTCCGCCGTCCCCGCCACACAGCTGATCGTGTAG
>DASSCX010000280.1:0-13355 GCA_035697425.1 Pyrinomonadaceae bacterium
GCTACATTTTCCCACTTCTTCATATAAAAGTCTTAAGCCGGCGTCGGTTTCACGATACTCAGACTCAAGTTCGATTAGGCGTTGGACTCCCGCGATCCCGGTCACCCAGCAGTCGTCGCTGCTCGTTCCCATTCCTCCAACAGCTCTGCCAGACGCGATTCTGCTTCCTGATAGTCGTCGTTAACCTTCACAAGTTGAGAAATGTCACGGGCGACTTCCGGTTTGGACATCTCCGCCGACAGCGAACGCAACCGCTGCTCAGCTTCCGCAATCTCCGCTTCGATAATCTCGGGACTGCGAGCCTTCTTGATTACCTTCACACGCGAGACAGGTGGCGGTGTTGCCTTGCCCTTCTTACGTTTTGAGTTTGCTTCGGAGGCAGAAGCTTTCCGCGTCGGCGTCGCCTCTTCAGCTCTTTCAACCTGACCAGGGTCTGTCGAGATGTAACGATCATCAATTGAAACTACTGAATGATCCGCACGGCTGGTTTCCGCAAGCCCGGCCTTCCAATCGTGATACTCGGTGTAGTCGCCATCGTAGTGTTCGGCGTTGCCTTCGCCATCAAGTGCCAGAATCTGCGTCGCCACCCGATCGAGGAAGAAGCGGTCGTGGCTGATCGTCACTATCGTTCCCTGATAAGCATCGAGCGCTTCTTCGAGAGCTTCGCGCGAGGGAATGTCGAGATGGTTGGTCGGTTCATCCAGGACTAAGACATTCACGCGCGAATAGATGAGTTTTGCGAGCGCCAGCCGCCCTTTCTCACCACCTGAAAGATCGCGAATGTGCTTGTAAACGTCATCCCCTGTGAAGAGAAACTTTGCCAGGAACGAACGGAGCTCGCCGGCGGTAGCGCTGGACGGAGCGACTCGTCGCAACTCCATAATTATCTCGTTGCGCTCATCAAGATCGTCGAGCTGCTGAGCGTAGTAACCAATGTTTACTTTGGAACCCCAGGCGATCTCGCCGGCAAGAGCGGGGATCTTCTTTAAAATTGTCTTCAGGAAAGTTGTTTTGCCGGAACCGTTAGGCCCGATGATTCCCAGGCATTCACCGCGACGCAGGATGAAAGAGATATCTCGAGCCAATTCCTTATCCGGATAACCAACGGTCGCATGGTTCACGGTCAGCACGTGGTTTCCGGTGCGTTCAATCGATTGCAGCCGGAAATCGCCTGACGACTGATCACCGCGGACTGCATCTACCCGTTCGAGTTTCTCGAGCATTGTGCGACGCGACTTTGCTTGCTTGGTTTTTTGTCCGGCGAGATTGCGGCGAATGAAGTCTTCCGTTTTGGCGATTAACTGCTGCTGATTGTCGTAAGCGCGGCGCTGTGATTCACGACGCTCTTCGCGCTCGGCCAGATAATAAGAATAATTGCCGGCGTAACTCGCTGCCTTGCCATTTTCCAGATCGACGATGCGGCGGCAAGCGCGGTCCAGGAAATAACGATCGTGACTAACGATCACGTAAGCAGCCGCATAGGTTTGCAGAAACTCCTCAAGCCACTCGACTCCTTTAACATCGAGGTGGTTTGTTGGCTCATCCAGCAAAAGGACGTCGGGCTCAGCCAACAGAAGACGAACCAGGCCAAGCCGGTTCTGCTGTCCTCCCGAAAGCTTTTCGGTTTCGAGTGTCCAACTTTCGCGTTCAAATCCAAGTCCCAACAGGATTGCTTCGGCCTTCGCTGCATAAGCAAACCCCCCTTCGCGTTCGAACTCGTGTTGCAGGTCGCTATAGCGCTCCAGAACTTTTTCGAGATCGTCCGTGGCGTCTGCCATGCGATGTTCCAGCTCGTGCATCTCATGTTCGATCTGTTGCAAATGACCAAAGGCAGCGAGGGCCGATTCGTGCACTGTCGAACCCGGTTCGAAATGAACATGCTGAGAAAGCAGTCCGAGCTTGACGCCGCGCGCGCGCACAACGTCGCCGCTATCTGCCGATTCCTCGCCACTTATGAGACGAAAAATCGTGGTTTTGCCCGCCCCGTTACGCCCAACCAACCCAACGTGGTCGCCAGGATTTATCTGCAGCGAAACACCCCGCAGAATGTCGTGCGTGCCGTAAGACTTATGAACTTCTGAGAGACGAAATAACATTTCAGCTACTGCAGGTATTTACATAACAAGACGGGCGCGGAGCCCAACTAGCCTCCGACACCCGCCTGGAGATCCTCTGGCTCCGCGATTACTTCGGTGAGCTGCTGGCTTGCGGACTAGCCGCCGGGCTCGCCGCCATCGTTGGACTGGCGACGCTTTGCGGAGTTGTCGTTGGATTCGCAGCACCAGGCGATGCCGGACGCAAGCCCAGGTTGCCCGGATTAGTCAGCATGTTCGCCGCGAGGTTGTTTACGATCTTCGCCTCGTTCATTGCCGTTTCCAGGAGTGCCGCGTTCAAAATCTCTTTGCGTTGATTGATGAGGGCCTGAGTTATCTGCGTGCGCACGCCCGGACTGTCAAGTGTGAGGTTCTCGGTTTGCAAACGCTTCTCCGATAACTTGAAGATGTACCAACGATTGTTGACCAGTTGGGGTTCGGTGAAACTGCCAACCTGCATCGGGCCCATAAAAAGATCCATCAACTCTTTGGGCAAGCCGGCCTGCTTCAAACCGTCTTCGCTGAAGAAGCCGATGTCGCCGCCACGAATCAGGCTGTTGGCATCCTCACTCTTTGAGCGAGCGACCGTCGCGAAATCCTGTCCACCCTTTAGCTGTTGATAGAGATTATCGATCTTCAGTTTTGCTTCGGCTTCGTTCTTCGCATCATTCTGCGGCAGAATTCCCTGCGGACCGTTGTCAGCCGGATCCACGATAATCACCGCCAACGCTACACCGCGCTGGCTGACAAACTGGTTCTTGTTACCGTTGTAGAATTCTTCGACTTCCTTGTCGTTGATCGAGATCTTTCCCGTGTACTTGTCCTGAAGATTCTTAATCGCAATGTCTTTGCGTGCTTCTTCCCGCAGCGCTTCCATAGTTAGATTCTGCTCTTTCAGACTCTTCTGAAACTCATCATCAGTTACCCCGCTTTGCTGCTTTTGCTGATTGATGGCAGCGGTGATCTGATCGTCAGTAGGAAGCAACTTCTCCCTTTCAGCCCTTTGAAACAGGACTTCGCGCTGCATCAAACTGCTGAGCACCTGGAGGCGAGCCTGGGCAAGCTCAAGCTGCGAAAGCTGCGCCTGTTTGCCTCCCGCCTGTTGGCTGATGGCACGTTCCACGTCAGCGAGCATGATGTTGCGGCCGTTGACGGTGGCAGCTACCGTATTGTCCTTGGCGTCGGAGCCTCCGCCCGAACTGCACGCTCCCAGAACCAGCGCAACCAGCGCGAGGAGTGTGGCCGTGATACTTACTTTCGCAATTTTCTGCACGTTTAATTTGCTCCTTTAGAAATCGAACCAACACCGGGGAGATCGTCACCCCTTGACGATGTGGAAATCCGTTTGTTATAAACCTTGGTTTCTGATAATGCTCAGATCGTATACTGAGTAGTACAGCAATAATTTTGGGTTAGTAAAACCCTGGAGGTTCATGATAATGGCTAAGCGTTGCGAAGTTTGTGGCAAAGGCCCTCAATTTGGGAATAACGTTTCACACGCAAACAATCGTACTCCGCGACGGTTTAATCCCAACCTACAGTCGATCCGCGTGCAACTGCCGAAGGGCGGCGCGCAACGGATGAAGGTTTGCACCAACTGCATCAAGGCCGGCAAGGTCCTAAAAGCGGCCTAGTCAAAATCCAAAACTCTCAAAGAACCGGTGCGGCGACGAACTCGTCTCGCCGGTTTCGTTATTCCCGCAAGAGCGCTACCGCTTCAATCTCTACCTTGGCATCACGGGGCAAGCGCACAGCCTGAACCGTGGCCCGCGCCGGGGGCTCATCGGTAAAAAACTTCCCGTAAACTTCATTCATGGCCGCGAACTCTTCCATGTCGGCCAGGAATACCGAGGTCTTCACGACAAGCTGCAAATCGCTTCCCGCGGCGGCAAGCACCGCTGCCAGATTGTTCATTACTTGGCGGGTCTGCTCCGCAATTCCGCCGGAAACAAATTTCCCCGTTTCCGGGTCAATCGGAATCTGGCCCGAGACAAAAACAAATCCGCCGGCTTTGATGGCTTGAGAGTAGGGTCCGATAGCCTCGGGGGCCTTTCCAGTCTTTACAACCTGCCTCACAGTTTCGATCGCCTCAAATTTGAGTCTTTAAGCAAAGGCGGGATTCTAACAAAAGGTTTAGCTAAGGGCAAAGATGGGTCTGAATGGGGCTAAGACAGCTGTCGGTCTCAATCTGGGCTTTGTGCTTTGATCTTTGTTCTTTGTTTTTTGTGATGCTGCTTGCAGCACTCAAGATACGGTGGCGAACAAAGCTCTCCAAGGACAAAGCACAAAGCTCGTGGTTCGTTACGCAATTCCCTGCATGCGCTCGACATCAAGAACTCCAGGGACACCTTTGATTGAGTTGATCACTTTATCAAGATGCTTTACATCAAAAACCTCGACCGTAACCTCGATATGTCCTTTTTCGTCGGGCGCTACTGAGGCCCGCGCGTCTCGAATTCCGGTTTTCATATCTGAAATCGCTCCGGTAATGCCGGCAATCATTCCGGTGCGATTTTCAGTCACGGCCAGAAGCTTCACCGCGTAGGCCGTCTTATCCTGCTGCCCGGCCCATTCCACTTCTACGATCCTCTCTTTGTTAACCATCAACTGCATCACGTTCTTGCAACTGCGGGTATGAACAGCTACGCCCTTTCCCCGCGTGACATAGCCGATGATGTCTTCACCGTGCAATGGATTGCAGCAACGGGCTCTCGTCACCATCAGATCGTCGACTCCCCGAACGACAATCGAATCGTCGCCCAGTCGAATCAAGCGCTTGACGGCACGAACACCACTGCGCAGCCGCGACTCTTTCTGTTTGTCCAGTTGCTCGAATTGCTCGGGACCGAGATATTTGGCGATTACATTACGCGGCACCAGCTTCCCGTAGCCGATTGCTGCGAGCAAATCATCAACACGACCATAGCCATACTCGCTGGCTACGCGTTTCATGCCTCCGTCGCCATCGCCCAGCATCTTCTTCACAGACAGTTGAAAGCGCGCCGCCTCTTTTTCGAATAGCTTGCGCCCGATCTCCATTGACTCGGCGCGTTGCTGTTCCGAGACCCAGTGCCGCACTCGATTCCGCGCCCGCGAAGTGACAATGAAGTTCAACCAATCGCGGGAAGGATGTGACGAAGCCGAAGTCAAAATCTCTACCACATCGCCGTTTTGGAGTTTCGTTCTCAGCGGTGCCATGCGGCTGTTAATGCGCGCGCCCGTGCACGTGTTACCCACTTCCGAGTGGATCATGTAGGCAAAATCCACGGGAGTGGCGCCGCGCGGCAACTGGATAACCTTGCCCATCGGCGTGAAGGCGTAGACATCCTTCGGATACAGATCCAGTTTTAATGAATCGATGAAGTCGCGTGAGTCTTTTACTTCCTGGGTCCACTCCACCAGCGAGCGCAGTGCCTGGAGAGCCTTATCGTCGTCGCGAGAGCCGCGCTTCCCTTCCTTATATTTCCAGTGCGCAGCAACGCCTTCCTCAGCGATGTGATGCATCTCTTCGGTGCGAATCTGGACTTCAAAAGATTGACTGTTGGCGCCGATCACCGACGTGTGGAGCGACTGGTAGAGATTATCTCGCGGCGTGGCAATCCAGTCCTTAATCCTGCCCGGGACAGGTTTCCAAGCGTTATGAATTACGCCGAGGGCAGCGTAACAGTGACGAATCTCATTGGGCGTAATAACGCGCGCGGCCACGAGGTCGTACACTTGATCCAAACTAATTTTCTGCCTTCTCAATTTCTTCCAAATTGAATAGAGTCGCTTTACCCGACCGTCGACACTGACAAAAGGAACACCAGCTTCATTGAGTTTCTCTTCTATGCGCGCGGTAACGCCCTTTAGAAACGCTTCGTTTTCGGCGCGGCGCTTTTCCAGTTGTTCGGCGAGCTCGCGATAATCTTCGGGATGCAGATGACGGAACGCGAGATCTTCTAACTCGCCGCGCAACTTACCCATTCCCAGGCGATGCGCAATGGGCGCGAAGATGTCCATCGTCTCTTCGGCGATTCGCTTGCGCTTTTCCGGACTGAGGTACTGCAAGGTCCGCATGTTGTGAAGCCGATCAGCCAGCTTCACGAGCACGACGCGCACGTCGTCTACCATTGCCAGCAGCATCTTGCGAACGTTCTCACCCTGTTGCTCTTCGCGCGAGATGCTACTGATGTGAGCAATCTTAGTCAGGCCGTCTACGAGGTGAGCGATCTCGTCGCCAAAATATTCACGAATGGTTTCCAGATCAACGAGCGTGTCTTCAACGACGTCGTGTAGCAGTCCCGTGGCGACCGAGACTTCATCCAACTTCATGTCCGCGAGAATGTTTGCCACCTCGAGCGGATGCACCAGATACGACTCGCCAGAGGCGCGTTTTTGGCCTTTGTGTTCTTTTGCAGAAAATAGGTAGGCACGTCGCAGCAGATCGGAATCCGCTTGCGGGTGGTTGTGCGCCACTTTCTGGACAATGTCTTCGATACGAATCATCGAAATCGGAAAACCACTCCTGCTTCACCGATTGAACAAGGAAAATTATAACAAAAAGGTGATGCTCGACTCCCATCGAGCATCACCCTGGAGGTATCTGCTTAGTTTCAGACTAACTGCTGGGAGGCGAGGCCGCCTTCTTCGCTTCTTCCTCGGCCTGCTTCTTGCGGTTCGCCTCGCTCAACTCGTCGGTGCGCTTTTGAGCAGCCGCGCGCTGCTTGTCTAATGCAGTTTCTTGATCGGTCTTCCCTTCCATTTTGGCGAGTTTCACCGCTTCCAACAGCAGGTTGGTTTTATAAGACCAGGCAGGTTCGCTGTTTGGATCAAACCTAAGCGCATTCTCGATCTCTTCAAGACCGCGTTTCACGCACACCTGGGCGGTGTCAAAATCCTTTTGGTCCTTAGGTTTGTTGTACGAAACTGAGGCCCTCCCTTCACCGGACGAGGTGGTTACCTTGTTTGGTTCGGTGAGCTGGAACGAGCAGTTCCAATCCTTGCTTGCGAGCACAATGTAAGCCTCAGCTCGCTTTTCCGGAGCGGCACCACCGTCGTTGGCACGCGAGGTGATCCACTCTCTCAGTTTCGCGTCTTCCTTAATGCGCTCGTAGAGAAAAGCGATAGCTCGGTAGGCCTCGTCGTTTTGCGGGTCGTTCTGCAGGATTTGCCGGTACGCCTCAATCGCTTCACGCGCCTTGGCGATATTCTCCGGAGCGGCGACGCCGGGCCGATACTGGGCGTGAATCGTTCGAGCAATGAAGAGCGGAGCAGCTTTGCTGTCAGGGTCGAGGTCGAGCGCTTTGCGTGAATGTTGTTCCGCTTCGACGTAATTACCTTCGCGATAACTACGGGCCGCCTCATTTAATTCATTCTTGGATCTGATGCGATTGACTACGGCGCAGCCGGAGGCAGTGAAAACAAGAACCGCCAGGGCGATTGCGATCCTAGCTTGAGATAGTTTCATTTAACCGTGGCTCCAATTTTGAGCCAGCAGCGGGCGCCGCCAGCTGAGATAAAAGCTGCATAAATCGCCGCGTCTACTGAGGCAAATCGTCTACTTGCAGTCCCACGGGATTGGCCCCGGCGCCCTTAATTGCATCTATAACCTTCACGACATCTTCATACCTCATGCCGCGGGGCGCTTTTATAAAGACCGTCTTCTCGATGCGCTCCTCTTCCGGCACATCCACGCGCGTCTCCATTCCGGGCTTGTACGCACGTTGCTCTTTTCGCGCCTGGAACACCTGCCTCAACTTGGATGAGAGTGGCGCCGTATCGTTGACGGAACCCATGGCATCCTGGTTGAGCCTGAGTTGCAGATCGCTGGAGATCGAAACTACGAGAGTAAGAGGGTTGGGCTTTAACTGGCTGAGGTCCTCATTCGGATCGCGCTGCGTAGGTATGTCAGCCTGGAACCGACTCGGTTTTAGCGGCGTGATCACCATGAAAATGATTAGCAAAACCAAGAGCACGTCAATCAACGGAGTGACGTTAATATAAGGCTCAGCTTTAGTGCCGCCTTTTGTACTTCCCATCGACATAATCTGCTCCTCTTTAAGACGAAGATCGCACTAGCGGGTGTTCTGGTTAACCCGCCGGCGGCGGTGCAGGAGCCGAAGCGGCGCCTTTCTTCTTGTCGGCAACGAGACCAATCTTGTCGACACCCAATGCTCTTACTTCGTTTATCACGTTGACGACGTCGCCGTAGGAAACGTTGACGCCGCTCTTGATGTAGACGATCCGGTCTTCATCAGCCTTGATCTTTTCGAGCATGGGACCGACCTTGTTCTTAATGTCTTCCTGGGGCAGGCGAGTCTTGCCAAGGTAAAACTCGCCGTTGTTGGGGATCGAGATCACGACCGACGATTCTTTGATGATGCGTGGATCTTCATCCGGATTAAGAGTGTTCTGCGGAAGGGCTACCGTGATGCCGTGCTGCAGAAGTGGCGTGACCACCATGAAGATGATCAAAAGCACCAACATAATGTCGACCATCGGCGTGACGTTAATCTCGGATTGAAAGCCACCCGCGCCGCCTCCTGACATTCCCATAACGAATCCCCTTTCTAAGAGCTAAAGGTCAAGTTCGCCGTGCGACGCGCCGCATGCGAGTCGCACATTTATTCAATTGCCGCAGCGCTATGGCTTCAACTGCTTCGTGCGGTTCTTGATGAAGTAGTCGACTAATTCGGACGCCGAATTGTCCATCTCCACCACGAAGCCATCGACTTTGCCGGTGAAATAGTTGAAGAGCCAGACTGCCGGGACGGCGACGAGCAATCCGAGCGCAGTAGTGAACAACGCTTCCGAGATACCACCGGCGACGGCGCCAATGCCTGCCGTTTCGGCGTTCTTCATGCCGCGGAAAGCGTTGATGATTCCGAACACCGTTCCGAACAGACCCACGAACGGTGCGGTTGAACCGATTGTTGCCAAGCCGGACAAACCGCGTTTGAACTCGGCCGTCTTGATCGCGATCGCGCGTTGCAGTGCGCGCTTCGAGGCTTCAATCTCGTCCCCGGAAATATCAGAGGAGCCCTCGTGGGCGCGAAACTCCTGCAAACCGCTGCTCACCACCATGGCGAGGTGCGACTTGCGATGCTTGTCGCTGATGTTAATCGCTTCCTCGATGCGATCATTCTTCAGCGCCTGGGCGACACGGGGTGCAAACTCACGCGACTGCTTTTTCGCTGCCGAATAAGTCAAATAGCGCTCGACCATGATCGCGATTGAATAGACCGACATGATCAGAAGCACGATCACAACGGCAATCGCGACTCCGCCCATGCTCTTGATCATCTGCGTAATTGAAAAGTGATCTGCCGCTGCACCGCCGGCCTCTGGGCTTGCGCCGGCTGCCTGCCACATAAAAATCATGAAGCTAAAGGCCTTTGTTCCAAGAAGACTGGTTAGAATAGTCACGGTAACCCCTCCAAAGAGTTTTTCTTACATTGATAGCTAGCAGGGATCCTGGGGAGCTGGATGTAGCATCCTCACTCCCGGCTCGAATCTCTGAGTTTACTGAGCCACGAAATTGTACGTTATGACCCCTGTTACCTTTACCGGTTGTCCCGAAAGTTTTGTCGGCGAGAACCGGGCGTTGCGAGCTGCGTTGACAGCCACAGCCTGGAGTAAAGGATGTCCCGAGACCGCACGCGCGGAAATCACACTGCCGTTCTCATCAATGGTTACTTGAACGACAACTGTCCCTGAAGCGTGTGCTTGTCGAGCAATAGGTGGATAAGCTGGCTTGGGAAGACTGATCGCTTTTCCATTAAGTACGCCGCCGGAAATTGGGGCACGGGGGGGAGGCGGCGCCGCCGGTGGCGGTGGCTCAGAGATGTCGACCTTGGTAGGCCCCGAAACTAATCCGGTTCCGCTGCCTGGTCCCACCGGCACTGGAGCCGCGGCATTGGTATCCGAACTGCCGAGCTGCGTGACCACACCACGTCTCACCGGGGGAACGTCGCTCGCCTTGGCGGAGATTTCCTTGGGCACGAGTTCAGTGCGACTGACATCTGCGATTAGCTCGCGGCGCACGTCCACATTCTGGTCGACTTTCTGCGGCTTGGCCTCTTCCTGCTTTTCAGGTTTGGCCTGCTGCGGCGGTACCGGCACTGGCGCAACCAGCGTGATCAGATCAAGATTCTGATTCTCGAGATGCGCGTCGTACCAGTAAATACCCGCGACAAAAAACGCGAGGCCCAGCACTGCGTAGACAACGCTGGTAACTAAAATAAATGAGCCTTTTCGCGAGATATCACCCTTGTGCGAACTCGACTCCACCAGATTGTCGAACATGAAATTTCTCCTCCCTATTCCGGTGCCAAATGGATCGGGGTGTGAAAACTAAAATCATCCGGCACTCACCCGCCACACAATGAGGCGCATTTGAGTGTTCGCGACAAAATGAAGGGGAACAGCAACTCAACGACTTGAGCACTCAGTTTTGAAAAGCCGCTGTGCGAGAAAAAACTCGCCGGCCCCCTCAACAGACAGCCGCGCATCAGACCTGACAAACGCGCGGTCGAATTTGAGTTATTCAATTGGCCAGCAACGGCCGCAGTCTAAGCCGCATACCCGCTTAAGTCAAGCGCAAAACGGATGTTTTTGGGGGATCGCAAGCCACTTAGGACCGTGCAATTGGGGCAACCTGCTGACGAATCACACCGCGCCGCGAGAACGCTTTTTTACCTGAGGGGACACCACTTCGCGTTTCGGATTAGGAGCAGCCGCAACCGCGTTCCCAGCTCGCTTGGGCGCCGATCTCGCAGGCGCGACGAGTGCGGCGCGCTCAGCTGCTTCCAAACGTTGCTCCCACCAAACCATAATGGGGCTCGCCACTGCTATCGATGAATAAGTACCAAAAATTACGCCGACTGTTAGCGCCAGCGAGAACCCGCGCAACACTTCGCCTCCAAATATCGCCATTGCCAACACCGAAAGAAAGACCAGGCCGTTGGTAATTGTGGTGCGCGATAGTGTTTGGTTAATCGAATCGTTGGTGATTTTGTAGAGCGATTCGCGCCGGTGCAGGCGACGGTTTTCACGGATGCGATCAAAAACCACAATGGTGTCGTTTACTGAAAAGCCGACGAGGGTCAGCAAAGCCGCAATGACCGTCAGGCTAATCTCCCACTGAAAGATTGAAAAGAAGCCCAGTGTCACCAGCACGTCGTGAAAGACAGCGATGACAGCGGCGGCGCCGTACGTCCACTCAAAGCGAAAAGCGATATAAATGAGAATGCCAACGAGCGCAGCGAGGGTCGCAGCGATCGCTTTGTTACGCAATTGAGCGCCGGCGATTGCGCCCACCGCGTCGGTACCCAGGATTTCGTAAGCAGTACCCTCCGGTCCAATGCTGTTGAGCCCGGCGCGCACTTGCTCGCGGCCTTGCTCTACCTGGGCTTGCGACTGCTCGGCTTCAGCCCCAGCAAGGGGCAACTTGATCAAAAAAGTATTGGGCTTGTCAGTGACCGGTTGAATGATCGCATCGTTTGCGCCATGGCTGGCGAGCGCCTGGCGAATCGCTTCGGCTGTTGTCGGTTGGTTGAACCTCGTCGTGACAACAGTTCCGCCCTTAAAGTCGACGCCGAGGTTAAACGCCTCTGTGCCTCCGGGAGAAACCTGGCGGATGACGGCTGAACCGAGTCCAGCCAGCATGAGTAAAACTGAAGCTCCGATAAAGATCCGGCGTTTGGACAACCAGTCGACTTTAACGTTATTGAATACTTGAATCATAAAAACCCAGCAGAGAAACCAGGAAGCCCCGGAGCGCGCCGCCTTTCAGATTAGATACTCAGCGTCTCCATGCGACGTTTGCGACTCAAGAGCCACATGAAGATCGTGCGTGAAACGTACACAGCCGAGAAGAGGTTAATGACTAGACCAATGATTAATGTCACGGCAAAGCCGCGCAATGGCCCCGTACCGAAGACGAATAGGAACAGTGATGAAATAACCGTGGTCACATGCGTATCAATAATCGTGACGATGGCGCGCTTGAATCCCTGATCAACCGCGGAAGGAACTGTCTTTCCTGACAGTAACTCCTCGCGGATTCTTTCGAAGACTAAGACGTTAGAATCGACTGCCATGCCGATTGTCAAAATGATTCCCGCAATGCCCGGTAGAGTCAGCGTCGCCTCGAAAACGATGAGGGCCGCCAGCATCAAGACCATATTCAACAAGAGCGCGACAACGGCGTTAACTCCGGAGCCACGATAGTAGAAGAGCATGAACGCCACGACGAACAACAGGCCGAACACCGACGCGCGGACGCCGGCACGAATTGAATCCGCACCGAGGCTCGGTCCCACAGTTCTCTCTTCCTGGTATTCAATCTTCGCAGGTAGCGCCCCAGAGCGGAGCGTCAATGCCAAATCTTCGGCTGACTGTCGTGTAAATCGTCCCGTGATTTCGCCCTGGTCAAAAATCTGCGACTTGATGTATGCGATCGACTTAACTTCGTCGTTCAGGACAACGCCCATGTACTGGTTGATATTCGCGCCAGTCCAAGCCCCAAACTTTTCCGCACCAGCGGGCTTAAAAGCGAAAGAAATCTGGAAATCCTCGACGCCACCGCGCATCTGCGTAGCTGCGGCATTACGCAATTCACTGCCATCCACTACAGCGGGCCATTGAACAACAACCCACTTCTTATCTTTCGGCGCGTCCGCAGCTTCCCCTGCTGTTGTTGGCTCATTCCGTTCCGCATAGGGAAAGACCCGACGGTTCGCCGGCACCGTTCCACCCAGCGAAGCTTCCGCTTCTTCTTTGGTGTTGTAAGTCTGAACCGGGCTGGGGCTTGGCGGGCTGACTACATGAACCATCTCTAGATTCGAGTCGGCCTTGAGCAACTGTTTCACACGCTCTGGATCCTGAATGCCGGGCATCTGCACCAGAATCTGATGAGAACTTTGCGCTCCATGGCGTTGCACTAAGGGTTCAACCACACCGACGCCTTCCAGGCGGCTCAGAATAATCTTGTGAGCCTGCTCAGTGGCCTGCTCTGCAAGGGCGCGTTGGGCCGAAGGTGTTAAGGACCAGGTGATACTGTTACCGCTTTTCGCCAAGGACCATTCAGAAAGATCAACTTTCTTCTTTACAGCTTCGTCGATCGCGTCGAGCTGTGACCCGTCGTTCGCTTCCAGCACGATGCGGTAGTCGCCCGCAGTTTCCGCTCTCACTTCCTTTGGCGGAAAGCCTCCATCCTTCGCCGCATTCTGGACTGCCAAAGCATTACCTTCGGTCAGGTTCTTCAAAAAGTCGTCGGTC
>DASSCX010000281.1:0-5205 GCA_035697425.1 Pyrinomonadaceae bacterium
TGACAAAGCCGCTCTACGACTTCACGGCCGACGATGGAATTCAACACACTATCTGGCACGTGCCGGATGCAGTTCGTTTTGTACAGGCGTTTCGCGAAGTGCCCTTTCTTTACATTGCCGATGGCCATCATCGCGCCGCAAGCGCCAGCCGGGCCCGCGCGGAGCTGCGGGATCAGAGTTTTGGTCACACGGGTGACGAGGAATACAACTTTTTCCTCACCGTAATCTTTCCCGATGACCAACTGCAGATTCTTCCTTACAACCGTGTGGTGAAGGATCTAAATGGGATGAGCGGCAAGTCGTTTCTTGCAGAAGTAAGCAAGGCTTTCGCTTTAACCGAGAATGGGAATCCGGCACCCGCGCAGTCGCAGAACTGGAGCATGTATCTCGACGGGCGTTGGTACGGACTGCGGCTAAAAAATGATGCAGCGCCACCGGAAGGCCTCGTGAATTCACTTGATGTTTCCGTCTTGCAAGACCGTTTATTGGATCCGATTTTGGGAATCAAGGATGTTCGCAGCGATAAGCGAATCGATTTTGTCGGCGGCCTGCGCGGCACCAAAGAACTCGAACGCCTGGTAAACGAAGGGAAAGCGGCAGTAGCTTTTTCGTTACATGCGACGACCGTTGACGATCTGCTGCGCGTTTCTGACGCGGGTGAGATCATGCCGCCAAAGTCGACTTGGTTCGAGCCAAAACTGCGGGATGGATTGTTGATACACAAAATCTGATGAGTCCAAAGTCCAACGTCCAAGGCCCAAAGTCGGCATGACCAGCAGGACCTTGGACATTGGACGTTGGACTTTGGACAACGCACATGTTCGTATTAATCGCTGACAAATTTGAACAATCGGGACGCGACGGTTTGCAGGCGTTTGGCTGCGATGTTTCCTTCCAGCCTGACTTGAAGGATGAAGCGCTGGTTGCCGCGATCGCGGACACTCGTCCTGATGTGTTGGTAGTGCGCTCAACCAGGGTCACTGAGCCGATGCTCGATGCTGGTTCCGTCAAACTGGTGGTGCGCGCAGGTGCCGGCTACAACACTATTGACGTTGGGGCAGCTTCGAGGCGTGGCATTTACGTTTCGAATTGTCCGGGCAAGAACTCCATTGCCGTTGCGGAATTGGCTTTTGCGCTGATCCTCGCACTCGACCGGCGCATCGCTGACAACGTCATCAGTTTGCGACGGGGCGAATGGAACAAGAAGGAGTTTTCCAAAGCGCGTGGATTATTTGGCCGCACGCTTGGTTTGATCGGCGTCGGCAAGATTGGGCAGGAGATGATTCCGCGCGCGACTGCTTTTGGTATGCCGGTCATCGCCTGGAGTCGCAGCCTGACTCCTGACCGCGCGGAGGAACTCGGGGTCGGATTCCGGGCGACGCCAAATGAAGTTGCCTCTGAAGCGGACATCGTAAGCGTTCATCTCGCCCTCAAACCGCAAACCAAGGGACTAATCGGTGCGGAGTTTTTTGCGGCGATGCGTCCGGGCGCATACTTCATCAACACCGCTCGCGGCGATGTTGTCGATCAAGCGGCTCTGCTGGCGGCGATGAAGAATCGCGGCATTCGTGCGGGTCTTGATGTGTTCGCCGCGGAACCAACTTCGGCAACCGGCGAATTTAGCGACGCGATTCGAAATGAAGTAAACCTGTATGGAACGCATCACGTCGGAGCCTCCACCGATCAAGCGCAGGAAGCGATCGCGGCAGAAACGGTACGAATTATTAGGGAGTTCAAAGAAACCGGAAAGGTGCCAAACGTTGTGAACCTGGCTTTGCAGACGCCGGCCACGCATCGACTCGTAGTGCGTCACCAGGATCGACCAGGCGTTCTGGCGAGTGTGCTCGATGCGATCAAGGCTGAACAAATAAACGTCCAGGAGATGGAGAACATCGTGTTTGAAGGCGCCGAGGCCGCAGTGGCCCGAATCAATCTTGATAAGGCGCCGGACCAGCAGACTCTGGAGCGGTTACGGGCGGAGAACACAGACATCATCGAGCTGAATGTGCTGGCATTGGGAGCGTCCTGAAGCAGGAGTAAGGAGTCAGGAGTCCGATTTGAGTTTCAAGTTTAAGAGTTCAATTCTCGCTATTGAAACTCACGAAATTCAATCAGCTTTAACCAAATGAATACCAGCCTGATCACTGGAGCATCGAGTGGAATCGGCGAGGCATTCGCCCGCCGCCTCGCCGCGCTAGGACGTAACGTCTTTCTGGTGGCGCGCTCAGAAGATAAGTTGGTGACTCTTTGCAACGAGCTGGGACGAACTAACCGCGTGCGCGCGCAATATGTCGTCCTCGATCTTTCGCAGCCGGATGGTGCATCTTGGCTCTTTGCCGAATGCGAAAAGCGGGGACTGGAGATCGACCTGCTCGTAAACAACGCCGGGTTTGGTTCAATGGGAGACTTTGAAAAACTTGATCTGGAACGCGAGCTGAACATGATCGACCTCAATGTGAAATCGCTGGTTGACCTCACCTATCGATTTCTGGCGCCGATGCGAGCTCGTAAGCACGGAACAATCATCAACGTCGCTTCCACAGCGGCGTTTCAACCGGTGCCATTCATGGCCACTTACGCTGCGACGAAGGCCTTTGTACTTTCCTTTTCCGAAGCTGTGGGTGAAGAAAACAGGCCGTACGGAATCGAGGTGTTGGCGTTGTGTCCCGGTGTAACTGATACCAATTTCTTCGAGGCCGCCCGGGGCCACAAGCCACCGGCACGTGCAGCGCAAACTCCTGATGAAGTGGTTGACACTGCTTTGAAAGCTCTGGGACGCGGCAAAGGACATGTCATATCGGGACTGAGTAACTTCTTAATGGTGGAAGCGCAGCGCTTGATTCCGCGCTCGGCGGTTGTCCGGGTTGCGGGTCGAATGATGCGCAAGAGTTTTGGGGAGAGTGAAAAATGAGGCCAGCGAGAGATATCAGCGGAGAAAAATTAATGACCGAACGAATATTTAACTTCAGCGCGGGACCTGCGGTATTGCCGTTGCCGGTTTTGGAAGAGGCACAGCGCGATTTGTTGAGCTTGCCGGGAGTCGGAATGTCAGTGATGGAAATCAGCCATCGCTCCAAGACATTTGACCAAATTATTGCCAGGGCGGAATCGGGCCTGCGAGAACTGATGGGCATTCCCGACAACTATCGTGTGCTCTTCTTGCAGGGTGGGGCCAGTTTGCAGTTCTCAATGGTGCCAATGAACTTCCTGCCTGCCGAGGGGAGCGCCGATTACATCATCACGGGTAGCTGGGGCAAGAAGGCGCTCAAAGAAGCGAAGCGCTCGGGTGGGACAAGGGTGGCGGCAACGACCGCGGACGGTGGGTTTACGCGCGTCCCTGCACACGACGAACTGAATCTCGATCCGCATGCCGCGTATGTTCACCTAACGACCAATGAAACTATCGAAGGCGTCGAATGGAAGCAGGAACCAAATACCGGCGACGTGCCCCTCGTCGCGGACGCTTCATCTGACATTCTTTCTCATGCGATTCCGGTGGAACGCTATGGAATAATCTATGCCGGCGCGCAGAAAAACATGGGGCCTAGTGGCGTCACACTTGTGATCGTGCGCGACGACTTGTTGGCACGCATCCCGGACGGCTTGCATACCATGCTCGACTACCGCACACACGTAGAAAACAAGTCGCTCTACAACACGCCAAACACCTGGGGCATTTACATCATCAGCCTCGTGTGCAAATGGATTAGCGAGAAAGGCGGTCTCGGGGAAATGCAACGGGAGAACGAAGAAAAGGCCCAACTCATTTACGACGCGATTGACAGCACTGATTTCTATCGTGGTCACGCCGACACCGATTCGCGCTCAATCATGAATGTGACATTCCGATTGCCGTCCGAAGAACTGGAAAAGAAGTTTTGTGCGGAATCCACCGCGCAAGGTTTAGATGGCTTGAAGGGGCATCGTTCGGTGGGCGGCATTCGCGCTTCCATTTACAACGCATTTCCTAAAGGAGGCGTCAGCGCACTAGTTTCATTCATGAAAGAATTTGAACGAACTAACGGTTAGGTCTGGTTGACGTGCCATCATCGCCAATCGGCAATTGTCCACCACTCCAATGCCTGCTCACGAACCGGCCCTTGACTCTCTGACTCGAACCCTGGTCGTCGGCACCGAAAACGAAGGCGTTCGCCTCGACGCGTATCTTGCTTCTCAGATTGAAGGTTGGAGTAGGGCGCGCTTGCAAAACCTCATTGCCGACGAAGAAGTATTAGTTAACGGAAGACCTGTCAAAGCTTCCTACAAGCTAAACACAAACGACGAGATTGAAGTTGAGCTAATCGCCTCACCAACGTCGACGTTTGCTCCGGAAAACATTCCCCTCGATATCGTCTTTGAAGACGACGTGCTGATTGTCGTAAACAAACCCGCCGGTCTGGTAGTGCATCCCGCCGCAGGAATTCAGTCAGGCACACTCGCCAACGCACTCGCTTATCACTTCGAGCAACTCTCGACGAATGCGGGATTAGTTCGCCCCGGCATCGTGCACCGGATCGACAAAGGCACTTCGGGTTTGCTGGTGGTGGCCAAGACTGAAATGGCCCACGAGCATCTAGCCGATCAATTTCGCGAGCGGAAGGTTTTCAAGTCGTATCTCGCTCTCGTTCACGGAGTAGTTGAGCGCGATACCGGCAGGATCGAAGCACCATTGGCGCGTGACCCGCGCAATCGTACGCGAATGGCGATCGTGCGTGGCGGAAGAGGCGCGCTATCGCTCTACAAAGTGCGGCGCCGCTATGATCGATTCACCTTACTTGACGTTGAAATCAAGACGGGCCGAACTCACCAAATTCGGGTTCACCTTGCGTCGGCAAAACATCCGGTGGTTGGTGATGAGGTATACGGGGCCGGCAGAGACAACACAGTTCGCGATCCGAAGTTGAGAGCGGAGATTCGCAAGCTAGGCCGGCATTTCTTGCATGCAGCGGAGCTGGGATTTCGTCATCCGATCTCGGGCGAACAGCTTCGCTTCCACCTGCCACTACCGCCTGAGCTGCAACACCTGCTTGATATGCTTTGAACGTGCGACCGCGTCTTAGAAAAGTGTGAAATGCCATCGCGATTAGCTTCGAGGGGACGCCTCACGGTTTTCCTCGGCTTTGCCGCCGGGTGTGAGGCGGTGGCTCTGCCCCGCCGTCGCAGCCAGAGTACTGCCGGGCTCTGCCCGTAGTGCGGGCTTGGCCC
>DASSCX010000282.1:0-12000 GCA_035697425.1 Pyrinomonadaceae bacterium
GCGCTACCGTGAACTGATTGAAAACGCCAACGACATTGTGTTCACGCTTGATCTCAAGGGCAATGTCACTTCCATGAACAGTGCGGTAGAAAGGTTGACGGGGTTTTCGCGCGAGGAATTGCTCAAGATGAACATGCGCGAGTTTCTTACGGCGGGATCGGATGCTGCCGCACGCCAAATGACCGGTCGAAAACTCGCCGGCGAAGAACGTACTAACTACGAAATCGACGTGCGGGCGAAGCATGGCGGTTTGGTGCGACTGGAAATTAGCAGCCGTCTCATCTTCAAATCCGGCAAGCCGGTTGGCATTCAGGGAGTGGCGCGTGACATCACCGCGCGGCGGGCAGCGGAAGAGGCCTTACGCGAAGCCGACCAACGCGCGCTTTCAGAATATGAACGACTGCTGGAGCGAGTATCCATTCTCTCGCAGGCGCTCGGCACCGCGCGGGACTTGCTTCATATCTTTCGTGCCTTGCGCGAGTTTGCCGTCGTCTCGGCCCCTTGCGATGGAATCTTTGTCTCACTTTACGACCCGGTTCGTAACGTGCGCACGGCCTGTTATGGCTGGGGCGATCATCAGGAGATAGATACCAGCGAACTGCCGCCGATGCCGGTCACCGCCACCGGGCCAAACAGCGTTGCTGTGCGTACTGGTGAAGTTGTAGTCACCAACGACTACATGAATGCGACGCGCAACCATCCCGCAGTTCTCATCGGGCCGGACAATGGATTGCGACCGCAGTCATCTCTGGCCTCACCCATGTCAGTGATGGGCAGGATTGTTGGGACCATCGAAATTCAGAGTTATGTATCTGCCGCCTATCGTGAAGAGCATGTGACGGCGATGCGCATGGCGGCAAATCTCGTGGCCGTTGCCATCGAAAATGTCCGCCTCTTGAATCAGGAAAGCAGTGCCCGCGCGACAGCGGAGGAATCTAATCGCTTGAAAGATGAATTCCTCGCTACCGTTTCTCACGAACTGCGCACGCCTTTGACAGCAATCCTCGGCTGGTCGCGCATGCTGCAGTCCGATTCGCTGGATCAATCGATGGCAGCAAATGCGATTGAAACTATTCGTCGTAACGCCACAGCGCAGTCGCAAATCATTGATGACATCCTCGATGTTTCGCGAATCATTACCGGGAAGCTCGCAATGGAGCTCGATCCCCTCGAGCTAGCCCCGATAATTGAGGCGGCCGTAGAAGTCGTGCGTCCCACTGCCGAAGCTAAAGGATTACGGATCGAGACCCAACTGCCGCCGCAGCCCATGGTCGTCGCCGGCGATTCGAATCGATTGCAACAAATTGTTTGGAACCTTCTTTCCAATGCAATCAAGTTCACACCCAGCGGCGGCCGGGTAGCGTTAACAATCCAGGATCTCGGATCACAGGTTGAGATTAAAGTGACTGATGATGGCCAGGGCATCAGTAAAGATTTTCTTCCTTTTGTCTTCGATCGTTTTCGACAGGCAGACAGCACAACGACAAGGCAACATGGCGGCTTAGGATTGGGATTGGCGATTGCGCGTCATCTCGTTGAAATCCATGGCGGAGCAATCAAGGCGACCAGTGACGGCGCGGGTAAGGGATCAACATTCACTGTGTTGCTGCCGCGGCTCGGTTCGAGTTCAAAGTTGAGTGAGGCGAGAGGAGAGTATGCGAGCTCTCCGAAGGGTTTGACCTCGAGCAAACTTCAGGGGATCCACGTGCTGTTGGTTGACGACGATGAGGACACACTGCGACTGATGACGGCTGCCCTGGCCCAGGGCCAAGCTAAGGTCACGGCGGTATCCTCAGCGGCGGCCGCTTTGGAGGCCCTGAAGTCTGAGACACCAGATGTATTGATTTCAGATATCGCCATGCCCAATGAAGACGGTTACCAACTGCTGGCAAAAGTGCGCGCCCTGGGCATCGATCACGCACGATTCCTGCCTGCAGTAGCTATAACCGCGTATGCCCGAGAGGAGGATCGCTTGCAAGCAATCGCTTCAGGCTTTCAAGCCTACCTCGCGAAACCAATTGAGTTATCGGAATTGATCACAGTCGTAGCAGAAGCAGTTCGAGGAGCCGAATCGAACACAGAGGTGGATCTAGCGTGACAAGTCTGAAGGTTCCTCAGCGAACGAGCGTGGGGCGGGGTATCAATCGCGTTGTGATCGCGTATGAAGACATTGGTTCGGGTCCAGTCGTCGTGCTCCTGCATGGTTATCCTTTCAATCGCTCGTTGTGGCGTGATCAGGTGACAGTGCTGCAGGAGAATTATCGCGTCATCGTTCCGGATCTGCGGGGACATGGCGCAAGTGAGATCATGCGAGCCCCGTCGACGATGGAGCTGATGGCTGGTGATATCGCTGGATTGTTGGACAACCTACACATTGAGCAAGCCACCATTGGCGGACTCTCGATGGGCGGCTATGTCGCGCTGGCCTTCTATCGCCTGTTCCCTTTTCGCGTGCTTTCCCTGATTCTGGCGGCCACGCGCGCGCAAGCCGATAATGATGAAGCGAAACAAAATCGCCAGGTGCAGGCGGCGAAAGCGCGACGCGAAGGGATGGAAGGAATTGCCGACGCGCTCTTGCCAAAGCTGCTTACCGCTGAAACCGTAGCGAAGCGGCCCGAGATTGTTAAGCACTTGCGCGGAATGATGGCCAGCACGAATCCCGAAGGAGCCGCCGCGGCCCTGGAAGGAATGGCGATCCGCCAGGATCAAACTTCATTCTTGCCAGAAATCCTGGCACCGACTCTGATTCTGGTTGGCAGTGAAGACGCAATCACTCCGCCTGCAGATGCAGAACTCATGCATCGCGAAATCAGGGGCTCGCAGCTGCAAGTCGTCGAACGAGCGGGACACGTTTTGAACCTGGAAAGACCGGAAGAATTCAACGCTGCGGTCGGAAGGTTTCTCAGCGGTGCTTAAAGAAGGTCTCAGGTCTCAAGTCTCAAAGCGCTCGTGTCGGGTCCCGGTTGCAGCGGGACTACGAACCTGAGATGTGCGACTTAAGACTTGAGTACTTGAAACTTGAGACTTAAGACTTGAAACTTGAGACCCGACACCCGACATCCGTTACCCGACACCCATGAAAAAATACACAATTGAAGAACGGGTGCGTTGGGGTGATGTTGATGCCGCCAGCATTATTTTCTATGGCGCTTATATTCGCTTCTTTGAATTCGCTGAAACGGAGTTGTTTCGCGCTGTCGGTCTGCCCTACGGCGTGATGTTCGAAGAACTCGACATCTGGCTGCCTCGAGTTCATCTCGAGTGTGATTTTCGTCACGCCGCTCAGCTTGACGACTTGTTGGAAGTTTCAGTTTTCGTAGGCAGGTTTGGTAACAAGTCCCTGCGGTTAGATTTTGAAGTGCGGCGCAAGGGTGAAGACTTGTTGATCGCCGACGCGCATTTTGTTCTCGCTGCTGTAAAGCGCGACAGCTTTGAAACTGTTCCGATTCCGGAAATGCTGAAAGCCAGGCTCGCTCCTTATACACAATCGGCTGGAAAGTAACATCGTGGAAAATATCTCAATCGCAAACAAATCGGGGGAACTGGATGAGCGCAATGCTGACGCGAATCCGATTCGTCAATTTCAGCGTTGGTTCGACGAAGCTGTCGGTCGCAGTCTGCCGATGGCCGAGGCAATGACGTTGTGTACGGCAACTGCGGATGGCAAGCCTTCAGCGCGAATGGTGCTACTCAAGAGCGTGGATGAATTTGGCTTCGTTTTCTACACCAACTATCGCAGTCCCAAAGCGCGCGAGCTGGACGCAAATCCCTTCGCGGCCCTGGTTTTCTATTGGGAACCGGTGGAACGGCAAGTGAGAGTTGAAGGAAAAGTCGCTCGAATCTCAGCAGACGAGTCGGACGAGTATTTTCAAACGAGGCCGCGTGAGAGCCAGATTGGCGCGCTCGCTTCGCCACAGAGTGATGTTATTGAGAGTCGCGAAGTACTCGAGCAACGGTTCCGCGAGCTTGAGGAAGAATACCGCGATCACGCGATTGCCCGCCCAGATCACTGGGGTGGCTATCGCCTCGTACCGGACCGAATTGAGTTTTGGAAAGGCAGACCTGGACGCTTACATGATCGTTTGCTTTACGAGCGGCAGGCAGATGGCCGTTGGCGGCGCAGCCGTCTCGCGCCTTGAGGCATGAAGAATAAATGCTCAGTCGGGAAGGCCGGCTTGCCGCCGCCAAGGTTGAATCGATTCAACCGGCGTTGCTACAACGGCCGTATCGCACTCTTCGCCAGTTTCTTTTTCAAATCCGTATAGCCCTGCTCCCCGGCAACTAGATCACCCAACACGCGTTTAATTCCACGATGCCCACGTGCAAACTCGATCATTCTTTCCGTAAACGGCGCACCCCAAAAGTTTCCGTAGAAACGCCGGCGCATCTGCGCTGCTCTCCTTAACTCAGCGCCAAAGTCCTCCCGCCAGCGTTCTTCATATTGACCACCCCTGCCAGCCAGGTCGCACTCTGCAAATAATTCCGCGGAGCGTAGCGCATAGTAAATACCTTCACCGGTAACCGGATCCGCGAAGCCTGCCGCATCGCCTATAAGCGCCCAGCCTTCGCCACAAACTTTTCTTGTGTCCCAGGTCGTGGCGTTGAGCCCGGGAATTCGCGCCGCATAGCGCTCAGCTGTATTTGTCAGTTTGTCGCGAATGCGCTGATCTCGTTCGTGGTCAACTTTCCGAGCGGACCACAGTTTTGCTTTCGCATCTTCGCGTTGCCGGTAGTATCCAATCATGAAATCCCACAACAGATCGTCGAGCGGCTTGTGTATGAAGGCGTCCTGCGTGGTGGCGATGCCGAACGAAATATGATCCAGCCGGGGAAAAGCCCAGGCGTAGCCCACCCAGCCCGGCAGGAAGGCAACGACAGTGGGCGCCTCCGCGTATTCGGGAAGTGGAGCACGATAACCAAAAGCTACTTCCATTTCTGAGGGCGGCAACGGGCCAGCCAACACGCGCGCGATGGGGCTTCCAGCTCCATCTGCACCTACTAAGATCCGCCCCGACCATTCTGCTCCGGAAACACTCTTCACAAGCCACCCGTCTGCATGCTTGCGGAAGCCACGGCCGGAGATTTTTGCCGTTATCACTTCGGCGCCGGCTGAGCGCGCCCGTTCGCGTAGGTAGGAATCGAAAGCGGTGCGTGAGTAGATCGCGAATGGTTCTTCAAGCTGAAGGTGGAGACGCTTGCCGGATGGTGAATAGAGATCGAGCTCAGCAACAGTGCGACCAACTGCATGCAGCAGTTGCGGCCAGGCCTTCAGCGCCTTCGCGGTGACGCCGCCACCACAAGCTTTGGGCTCGCCCTCGGGCCGTCCGTCAAACAGCGCCACGCGTTTGCCGCCGCGAGCTAAGAGCTCGGCAGCAAAGGATCCGGCCGGACCAGCCCCAACAATCAAGACATCAAACAGTTCCATGGAGAAGCGTCGATACTTTGCTGCATAGTAACCTCAAGTATCCCTACAAAAAAGCGGGGGCAAGCCCACCTTCCGGACTGCGCTTGCGAACGCTGCGTGATAAAATGCGACCGTTTCCTGTACCAGCCAGACGTTGCTCAGCGGCCGTAGAGTCCGCCGAGCTCAGGTGCCTACTGGAGGAAGCCACCAATGGGAAACGAAAGCTCTCTTGTCTTTTCCGGAATCGCTCCTCATCCACCAATCATGGTGCCGGAGGTTGGTCGTGAAGCCATCGGCGAAGTGCGCCAGTCGATCTCCGCAATGGAGGAATTGACGAAGCGTGTTATCGCCAACCAAGCTGAAACTGTAATCCTGATCTCACCTCACGCGCCGCTTGATCCCTACGCCTTCGTTGCTTATCAGGACCTCGAACTTCGCGCCGACTTCGCCAACTTTCGAGCTCCTAAAGTCCAGTTAACTGCGGGGCTCGATCAAGAGTTACTGAATGCGATTGCCAAACGCGGTGCCGAAGAAAACTACACGGTCGTTGGTATCTCCAACGCGAAGCTTGATCACGGGAGCGCCGTACCACTCTACTTCTTGCAGCGAAATGGCTGGCGGGGAAAGGTGGTGGTCCTGGGATACAGCTTTCTTTCAAACGAGGATCATTTGCGGTTTGGCTCATGCATCGGGAGGGCAGTTCGCGACGTCAGTCGACCCATCGCTCTGATCGCCAGCGGCGATCTTAGCCACCGACTCAAACCAGAGGCTCCAGCTGGTTTCAACCCAACCGCCTACATTTTTGACGACGAGATCGTTGACGCCTTGCGCTCTAACAATCCTGAACGCATTGTACAAATCAATCAGCATTTGCGGGAGCTAGCCGGCGAGTGTGGCTATCGTTCAATGCTAATTGCCGTGGGAGCGACCAGGGAACTCCCGCGCTCCTGTGAAGTCTTGAATTACGAAGCACCGTTTGGTGTCGGTTATATGGTTGCACAACTTACAAGCCAAGAGACGGTTAGGGAACCTGATGCAGCGATGGACTCCGACATCGATGAGAGCATGGAAGCAGATGGTGAGAAGCTTCCCGCCCTCGCGCGGGCCGCAGTCGAGCAATTTGTGCGCGAAGGTACTGAGTTAAAGGTCTCCGCGACAGACTCAGAACTGTTGCAAGCTCGGGCAGCCTGTTTTGTTTCCTTGAAAACTCTCGATGGGGAATTGCGTGGCTGTATCGGCACTATCGAGCCCGCTCTGGACACGCTGGCCGATGAGGTTGTAGCCAATGCGATCAGTGCGGCTACTCGCGATCCGCGCTTCGCGCCCGTCGCTCCGGAGGAACTTGCGAGTCTGCGTTATTCAGTAGACGTGCTTTCAGCAACGGAATCCACACAAATGGGAGATCTGGATCCAGCGATCTACGGCGTGATCGTTGAGGACGAAGTTGGTCTACAGCGGGGCCTACTGCTCCCTGCCCTCGAAGGGATTGACACGGCAGTAAGGCAGGTTGAAATTGCATCGCGAAAGGCCGGCATCACACCCGGGACGCCTATTCGCCTGAGGCGCTTCAGTGTTAGCCGCTATAGCGAAAAGCGCGGTTAGGTACGACGACCCAACCGCGCTGATTCTTTACCAAACTCGCCAGTTTCGCTAAACGTCCAGATTCCTGACATCAAGCGCATTGTCTTCGATGAACTTGCGCCGCGGCTCAACCGCATCGCCCATCAAAACGGTGAACAAGTCGTCCGTCTCGACCGCATCGTCGACCCGAACCTGCAGCAAGGTCCGCTTTTCGGGATTCATTGTCGTCTCCCAAAGCTGCTCCGGATTCATCTCGCCGAGTCCCTTGTAGCGCTGAATGCTCAGGTCTTTCTTGGCGGCGGCCAAAACTCTTTCCAGCAGAGCCTCGCGCGTTGCAATCTCTTCTGACCCTCCGTTTTCACCAGCGATGAAGGGAGCCGCCAGCTTCTCCTCCAGGTCTGTATAGATCTCCACGGCTTTCTGGAATTCGACCAGGCTCGCAAAATTCCAATCGATGGTGAGGTGCACACCCGTATTGGTAAAAGATTCGATCTCCCACAATCCGTGCTCTTCATCGGTTGACAGTTCGGTCTTATAACCAGCCTTCGACAACACGCCTTCAACCTTCGCCATCAGATCGCCATCCTGAAAGACCTTGCGCAATGTCATTCCCTCTTTGCGCAAGACGCCTTTCTTACCGCCAAATGCTTCGATCAGGGTAGCGAGAAAATGAGCATCGCCTCCGATGCGACGCGCGGCCCGTTCGCAGTAGTGTTTGAAGTCAACCATCTGCTCCAACGCCTTCGCTAGATCCTTGCCTTCGATGGCCTGCTTGGCGCCTACCGACTTCACAGTCATGTCAGTCGTCGCCATTCGCATCAGGTAGCGGATCATCGCGCTTTCGTCTTTGATGTACTCCTCTTTCTTGCCACGCTTAACTTTGAAGAGTGGTGGTTGCGCGATGTAGACGTAACCTTTCTCGACCAGTTCGGCCATTTGCCGGTAGAAGAAAGTCAGCAGCAGGGTCCTGATATGTGAACCATCAACATCCGCGTCTGTCATCAAAATGATCTTGTGGTAGCGCAGCTTGCTGGCGTCAAAGTCTTCTTTCCCGATTCCGGTTCCGAGTGCCATGATCAACGACTTGATTTCACTATGACCCAGCATCTTGTCGAAGCGAGCTTTCTCGACGTTTAGGATCTTTCCCTTCAGCGGCAAGATGGCCTGATTCTTTCGGTCACGACCCTGTTTCGCGGAACCGCCCGCAGAATCCCCCTCCACGATGTAGATTTCCGACTGCGCAGGATCTTTTTCCTGGCAGTCCGCCAGCTTGCCCGGCAGCATCGTGGAACCGAGGGCGCCTTTGCGCACAATCTCGCGGGCTTTCCGCGCAGCTTCACGAGCGCGTGCGGCATCAAGCGACTTGCCTACGACCCGGCGGGCCACCGTGGGATTTTGTTCGAAATACTCAGTCAGTCGTTCATTAAGGAACGACTCGACGGCCCCTTTAACATCCGAGTTGAGTTTGCCCTTCGTCTGACCCTCGAATTGAGGCTGTGGCAGCTTCACGGAAATTACTGCAACCAGGCCTTCGCGCACGTCATCGCCGCTAAGGGAGCCTTTAAAATTCTTCGCCAATCCTGACGACTGGGCGTAGGCATTTATTGTTCTCGTGAAAGCCGAACGGAAGCCCGAGAGATGCGTACCGCCATCGACTGTGTTGATGTTATTCGCGAAGGAATAGACCTTCTCATCGTAGCCATCGTTGTATTGAATCGCCACCTCTATCGACAGCGCGTCGCTTTCCTTCTCGAAATAGATCGGCTTGTCGTGCAAAGTGGTTTTGTTCTTATTGAGATGTTTGACGAATTCAGCAATTCCGCCCTTATAGAAAAACTCGTGCGAACGCTCGGGTTCCTCACGCTCGTCTTTGATCGTGATGCGAATGCCTTTGTTAAGGAAGGCCTTTTCCCGCAGACGTTCGGACAGTTTGTCGAAACTAAATTCCGTGTGATCGAAGATCGTGGTGTCGGGCTTAAACGTGATTTTTGTTCCGCGCCTGCGCGTCTTCCCGGTCTGCTTCAGCGGTACAACGGAAACACCGCGGACGTATTCTTGTTCGTAAGTCTTGCCCTCGCGCCAAATCTCGAGACGCAGCGTCTCTGAAAGGAAGTTGACGCACGAGACGCCGACTCCGTGCAAGCCACCCGACACCTTGTAAGCATTTGAGTCGAACTTGCCTCCCGCGTGTAACTTTGTCATTACAACTTCTGCCGCGGATTTTCTCTCTTTCTTAATTTCGTCAGTAGGAATGCCGCGTCCGTTGTCAATCACGGTGATTGAGTTGTCGAGGTGAATTGTAACTTCAACCGTGTCGCAATATCCCGCTAGCGCCTCATCAATTGAATTGTCAACCACTTCATAGACGAGGTGATGCAAACCTATTTCGCCGGTCGAACCAATGTACATCGCCGGCCGTTTGCGCACGGCGTCACGGCCTTCGAGCACCGTGATCGATGATGAATCGTATTTCCTGTCAGTTGTTCCTGCTGTAGCCAATCCGTTCTCCTGTCGTGATCGTCAAAAAACTCAAATTTAATATGTTGTTCTAAGTGGTCTCTAAGGGAGCCAAAATCTCTCTCGCTGGTTGGTCTTGCGACTGCCCGGTCAATACCGCGCCCTCAACTATCTCGTAGACGTTCGCTCTCGAAAGAAAGTCCTCGAGGTAGGTTCGCTTCGAAGTTGTAATGAAAGTTTGAGTCCGACTTTCGAGGTATTCCAAGAGATGTCTAATTCTTCTTTCGTCCAGTTCTGCATCGACATCGTCGATGAGAAAAAGGGGGTAATCACCATGACTCGAATTATACAACGAAATCGACGCTAAGTCTAATAATAACAATGCACTACGCTGCTGGCCGGAGCTTCCAAAAACTCTCATCTCGCGGCCTTCTAAAAGCACCTCCAAATCGTCCCGGTGCGGCCCGATCAAAGACCGTCCCGCGGCCAGTTCTGCCTGCATTCTAAGGCCCAGACGTTGGCTGATGAGGGCGCGGTAGTCGTCGAGATCTCCCTTTCCCGCGAGCGAGGAAATGTAGTTGATATGAACGTCTCGCTGTTCGAAAAGACCTCGCTCCAACACCTCGTTAATGCTCTTGATGTAATCGGAGCGCGCCTGGTGTATTTCAGAAGCCAGGCCAACTATTTGTTGGTTCCAGGGAGCAACTAAATCCTCCACTTGCACCAAGCCTAATCCCTGCTCGTTTGCGTCTTGCAGAATCCTGTTTTTCTGCTTAATGACACGAATGTAATCCGAAACTGTCTGTACGTAGCCGGGCTGCAATGAGGCCACACCGCGATCGATGAATCGCCGGCGGGCTTCCGGCACACCGCGGACAACTTCGAGCTCAGCTGCTGTGAAAGAGAAAACCTGGAGCTGGCCTAAATACCGGGCTAATGTTTCCCGTTTTCCGTTTATGGAAATCGTCTTGACGTTTCCTTGAATCGTTAATTGAAGATCGCGTCGGACCTCGGCGCCGCGCGCCACTAGACCCCGAACAAAAGCGGTTTCGTGTCCAAACCTGATTCCCTCTTGGAGACGTTGCGTGCGGAAGGACTTCGTACGCGAGAGCAGGTAGATTGCCTCGAGCCAGTTGGTTTTGCCCTGTCCGTTACTCCCGAAAATTATGTTAAGACGGGGGCCGAGATAGAGATTTCCACTTAGATTGCGGAACTGGTGTGCCTGAATTGTCTCCAGGATCATCTGGAGATTTTAACATAGCGATTCAATTCGAGTTCGGCCGGAACGACGTCACTCAGGGCAAGAAAAAGCGCCCTCGAGCGGAGGGCGCCTTAGCAAGAAAAAGTTCCATTGCTTAGATTCAAAGGCGCATCGGCATCACGACATACTTGTAGTCGTATTCGCCACCATCAGCCGGACGAAGTTGAGCCTGAGAGTTTCCATCCTTAAACTCAAACGCCACATTGCCTTCACCGATGACGTTGAGAAAATCCTGAAGATACTGCGCGTTGAAACCAATATCGGTGTTGTCGCCGTTATAATCTGAAGGTATCGTTTCGGCCGCTTCACCCTCTTCAGCATTTTGGGAAGTGATCATCAACTGATTCGGTTCGAGGTGAAAGCGAATCGCATGTGAACGATCATCAGCCATTAGGGCGACTCGTTTTATCGCCAGGTTCAACAAGGCGCTATCGAATTGCACGGCCTTATCGTTATTTTTCGGCATCACCATTTCATAGTTCGGAAACTGTCCATAGAGCATTCTGGAAATCAAAAGACGGGAGCCTACCTCGAAGTAAATATTGTTCTCGTCCATACCCAAACTGATTTCGCCATCATGATCCGCGGTCAGCTTAGTTAACTCGGCCAGCGTTTTTCTGGGAATAAGGGTGTCGATGGAGTCGCTTGCGCCGTCTTTGGCTGTGTTCTTTCTTTCCACATAAGCCAGCCTATGACCGTCAGTCGTCACCATCTTCGCTCCCGATTCGTCTAAAATGAACTTAGCTCCCGAAAGCGTGTAGCGAGATTCTTCCTGCGTAATAGCGAAGATTGTCCGATCAATCAGAGTCTTCAAAACCGTAGCGTCAATCTTCGTGGGGGCGGACTTGGTGGAAGGAACCTCAGGGAACGCGTCCTTCGCGACTCCCACCAGCTTATACTTTGCGCGATCACATTTGACTGTTACCCAGTCGTTATCTTCTTTAGTAAAAGTTATCGGTGCGTCAGGTAAGAGTCGCACGATATCAAAAAGCTTACGCGCTTGTACGCAGATTGCTCCTGCAGTTTTTATCTCCGCTTCAGTATCACAGCGAATGGTTACATCAAGGTCCGTGCCGGTAATTCTGATCGCATTCTCGCCCAGGGATTCGATCAAAATATTCGAAAGCACAGGAATAGTGTTTTTCTTTTCAACTACTCCCTGGACGAAGCTTAGTTCCCTTTGCAGATTCTGCTTACTTACGATGAAATTCATCTCTGACCTCAATCCTGCAACCGATTTCTTAGTACCTAACATTTGAATGCGGCCTCCAATTCTACTATTGCTGGTTAAGAAATC
>DASSCX010000283.1:0-13562 GCA_035697425.1 Pyrinomonadaceae bacterium
CGCCTTCCTGAGGCAGGCCTGTGGTGAGGACGATTCATTATGCCGGGAGGTGGAGTCGTTGCTCGACGCCGAAGAAGAGGCCGCAGATTTCCTGGCTGCAGGAGCGATTGATGATGCTGCCAAAGCTCTCGCACAGGACCAGTCATTCTCGCCGGTTGGAAAACAGCTCGGACATTACCAGGTGCGTTCGCTCCTGGGGGCGGGAGGGATGGGAGAAGTCTACCTGGCGCAAGACACTAAACTCGACCGCGCCGTCGCGCTGAAAATCCTGTCAGCCGAATTCGCCGCCGACAAAAATCGGATGCGCCGTTTCGAACAAGAGGCTAGGTCCGCGGCCGCCCTTAATCATTCACACATCGCGCACATCTATGAGATCGGGGAGGCGGAAGGGAAGCACTACATCTCGATGGAGTACATCGAGGGCGATACGCTGCGCAACGAGATTTACCTCGAAAAGACCTCGTTGCCTAAACTCCTGAAGTACCTCGCCCAAGTGGCCGGGGGTCTGGCGAAGGCGCACGAAAAAGGGATCGTGCACCGTGATCTAAAGCCAGACAACATCATGATCACACGCGACGGCGATGCGAAGATTCTCGACTTCGGACTGTCAAAGTTAATTGAGCCTCCGAAGCAGACGGGGAGTGAGGGAGTTCGCAGTGAGGTCGCCACTGCCAGGATGTCGCAACACTCCACACCCGGAATGGTGATGGGCACGGTTGGCTACATGTCGCCGGAGCAGGCGCAGGGGAAGGTGCGTGAGATAGACCACCGCTCCGACATCTTCTCCTTCGGATGCATTCTCTTCGAAGCTGCGACCAGGCTGAGAGCCTTCGAGGGGAAGGATGTGCTGGACTCGCTGCACAAGATCGTGTACGCGCCGATCCCGCAGATTAAAGACACCAATGCCGCGGCGCCGGCCGAGTTGCAAAGGATCGTCCGCAGATGTTTGGCTAAAGAGCCCGAGAAGCGATACCAGTCAATCAAAGATGTAGGCATTGAATTGGAAGAACTCCGGCAGGAGTTAAAGGACCTTGCCGAATTTGAGCAGACCGTCCAACCGGCGGTAGGCGGCAGGCCGGTAAGCCCCGAAGCGCCGGCAAAGACAGAGGGCGCTTACCCATCAGCAATTGGCACGGCGGAGATTGGAGCCTCGCGGACGACATCAAGTGCCGAATATGTCGTCAGCGGAATCAGCCGCCATAAGCGCGCGGCGCTGGCTGCCCTGCTGGTTGTAGCAGGGATCGCGGCGGCGAGTTGGTACTACTTCCACTCGCAAAACTCTCAGACCACCATTCACTCCATCGCGGTCTTGCCCTTTACTAATGTAAGTAAAGACGCGGACATGGAATATCTCTCTGATGGAATCTCGGAGAGCCTCATTAACAGCCTCTCGAAATTGCCGGACGTTAAGGTAATCGCGCGCAGTTCCGCCTTCAGTTACAAGGGCAAGGAGGCTGACATAGCGGACGTGGCGAAAGCATTAGGAGTCGAAGCTGTCCTAACCGGAAGGGTCACACAGCGCGGGGATAACCTATCGATCAGCGTTGAACTTGTGAATGCTCGTGATAAGACGCAGTTGTGGGGCGAGCAGTACGACCGCAAGATGTCAGACTTGCTCGCGATCCAGCGCGAGATTGCAAGTGAGATTGTCGAGAATCTGAAGCTCAAAGTTTCGGTTGATAAGGAAGGATTTGCGAAACCTTACACAGAGAACAACGAGGCCTATCAACTTTACTTAAAGGGCCGCTTCCACTGGGACAAGCGCACGCCAGAAGCAGTCAAAAAATCAATAGAGTATTTCAATCAGGCGATTGAAAAGGACCCGACCTTCGCATTGGCCTACGTCGGTTTGGCAGACTCTTATGTGGTGCCGGCGATCCGGATCCCGCCCAGAGAGGCGATGCCAAAAGCCAAAGCGGCAGCAATGCGGGCCCTGGAACTGGACGAAACGCTTGCCGAAGCACATGCCTCACTAGCCCGCGTCTTGGCATCATACGATTGGGACTGGACGAACGCAGAGAAGGAATACAAGCGGGCCATCGAGTTGAATCCGCGCTATCCGGTAGCGCATCAATGGTATGGCGGATACTTAGCGGTAATGGGACGAACTAATGAAGCGCTTGCAGAAAGAAAACGCGCTCAGGAACTGGACCCACTTTCCCTCATCATTAACTCTGAACTAGGAATGGCTTTTTACTACGCGCGCGACTACGACCAGGCAATCGGACAATTCGAAAAGACGCTGGAATTGGACCAGAACTTCCCTCCGGGGCGAGCGTTCCTTCTTGCCGCGTATGAACAAAAGGGGATGTATAACGAAGCAATTGCTGAATTTAAGAAGGCGCTTCCGCTGAGGGGAATCAGTGAAGTGGGATTTTTAAGGGCTGGTCTCGGCCATGTCTATGCGGTAACAGGTAAGAAAAGCGAGGCCCGAAAGGTGCTCGCAGAGCTCAAGCAACTCTCCGAACAAGGATATGTGCCCGCGCCCAGCATTGCCCTGATCCACGCGGGCCTGGGCGAGAAGGACCAGGCTTTTGCGTGGCTCGAAAAGGGGTACGAACAGCGAGCTTTTCAAATGCAATGGCTCAAGATAGAACCAAGATGGGATAGCCTGCGATCAGACCCACGTTTCGGTGACTTAATCCGCCGCATCGGACTTCCGGAATAATTATCGTAGCTGTCCTATTCTGTAAGGGCGCCCCTTCGTGGACGCCCCCATAGCCGCGCAACGGGTCGTCCACGGAGTGACGCCCCTACAGTTCCATTAGACTTAGAACACTCTTCGTCGCCGCTTTTCTGTAGGCGGAGGGTGGATTTGTTAGCTGTGATCGCCACTCAATATCAGAGCGGTAGCGAGCGCGACTACGCGCAACCTTCAGCTGAGACGATTAGGTTTGATACTAATTTTGAACGGGCGCTACCAACTCGGTCACTACCCCGACTGAAGCGGGCGGAAGTAGCGGATCAGAAAGATGCGAGAGGCGCGGTAAGCAGGTGGCGACGATCGTATCTTACAAAGCGGCTACGATGAGATCGTAACCGCTTTGATGATGTAGAGCAGTCTAAGTCTTCTGCGTTGTTCCTATAGCTTTCGCAAGTAGGCCAGCAGCGCGGGTTTTTCGTCGGCAGTCAAAAACCCCCGATCGACTACGAGGCCGTTCGACGAAAGTATCGGCGGCAGGTTTGGCGGCGGAAACAATTGAGCCACACGCCGGAAGAACGCGTCGTAGTGGTCGATCATCTCCTCAAGCGTTGCCGCGGAGTTGTTGTGAAAGTACGGAGCGGTCCGACTGATTCCGCGCAGTTGGGTGACATCCATCACGCCGAGATCCGCGGGTTGGCCCGTGAGTAGCAGTCGACCTGGATCCGAAGTGGTGACGAACTGGAAGGTGCCGTCGGCGCGAGTGATGCGATATCTCCGCGCATTGCGCTCCAGCCGCTGAGGACATGGTGCATAGCCGTTTGTGGTCGGGCGCGGGCAGGCCGTCTGAATATTGTGATAGCGCACAATGGGGCGCACGATCGTTGCCTCGGGTGTCGACCCGCTCGGATGCAAGGTGCCCCCGTGGCATTGGGCGCAGGCGCGGTTGAAGACTACCTTGCCCTGCTGCTCGAGTTCGTCAAGTTCGGGATCCGGGTCCGGGAATGACGTTGAACCGGAGAGTATCGCGCCAGCTAGTAGTTCGACGCTGGGCGAAGAGAAGAGTGTCTCTTGAAAAGCCGCGAGGTCGTCGAGCATGCGTGCCGGTGGTTCCAGAGAAACTTCGGCGTGCGCGAAGAGCGCGCCACGGGCTTGTTCCTGAAGCGTGCCAAAACGCGCATCATGCTGGTAGCCGCCTTGCCGATTTGGCCCATTCGGGTCCTGGCCCATGATGGGAGGACGAGGGGCGCCCGGTGGCCAGATGGGCGCGACACCATCCGGTCCGGAGATCGCGACGTTGAGTACGGGCATGACCGCGCGCCAAAGATCGACGGAGGTTTCTTCGGTAGGCTGTCCTGTTACTGAATCGAGTAGTCTGACGTTCAACGGCAAGGGCATCGTCACGCGGATGAGCCCGTTATCTACCAGGTTCGAGAAGTCAACCGCATCTTCTCCGTTCATGCGGAAGTCGTCGGCATCAACCGGTCGAAAGAGCGGGTCGTCGGCGTTAGGGTTCTGCAGCCTTTTCGCCTGCAACGCGTCGAACCGGGCCCTCGCGGATTCAGGTGAGAGCTGAAAATTATCCGAGGGCATGTGACAGTCAGCGCACGAGCGTCCATTGCCGCCGAGCTGAATCAGATTTCGGTCATTGAACGCTGCCCGACCGCGCGCCACGGCATCGCACGGTGGCTGGTCGCAGTTAAGCTGGATCTCGCCGTTTCCGTCTAAGGCTTGTCCCGTGCCTGTGGGTGGCATGACAGCAACGATCGCTAAAGTCAAAGACAACCCGAAGAGAGAAATCAGAGAACTCTTGAACTTGTACATGGTGCTTGTTCCTTCCGCTCCAAACGACCCACCTGTCATTAATGAGTTAGAGCGTTACTGGTTGAAAGTTGCGGTGTGAAACTATTTCCCGAGGTCGACCGATCTGTTGACCGCACATTAAGCGTGGAGGATAATCGCCCGTGAGCCCGCGAAAAGTCTTTAAAAACTTCCAAAACCTTCCGAAACGTTCCTAAAGCGGCGAATGAGCGACACACCGATGCGCATCTACGAGTTTGGCCCCTTTCGGGTCGACGCGCTCAGGAGGATCTTGGTGCGCGAAGGCACTCAGGTGAGGCTGCCCGCGAAGGCTTTTGAGATTCTGCTGATATTGCTTGAAGAGCGAGGTCGCCTCGTCGAAAAAGACGAGTTGATGCGGAGGGTTTGGGCTGACTCGGTTGTTGAAGAGAGCAATCTCACAGTTAACATGTCGGCGCTGAGAAAGTCCCTCACCGAAAACCCGGGTGAGCACCGGTATGTAGTGACGGTTCCTGGGCGTGGATACCAGTTTGTAGCTGACGTGCGGCAGCCAGAGGTAGAGGCCAACCCACCGACCACGGCACTCGGAGTTGAGACTGATCGTGCCCGTGCTGAAACCCAGATTAACTCGAGAAGTACTAAGAGGAGCAAGCAGGGAATTGTCATACTCATAGGTGCCCTTTTCGCTACAACGATTATCATCGGTTACTTCTTAAGTGCACGTCTTCCTGTCGAAACAAATAAGGCGGGCATAAGTTCCCTCGCTGTCTTACCGTTTGCAAACAATGGCGATGATCCGAACGCAGAATACCTATCGGACGGGATCTCCGAGAGCCTCATCAACAGTCTTTCGCAGCTGCCCGGACTCAAGGTTATTGCCAGGAGTTCGAGTTTTAAGTACAAGGGCAAAGAGCTAGATCTTAACGAGACAGCCCGTACTCTTGGAGTCGAGGCGATTCTGACGGGGCGGGTGTCGCAGCGGGGCGATAGTCTCGTGATCAACGTTGAACTTGTGGACGCGCGCGACAAGACGCAATTGTGGGGCGAGCAGTACAACCGTAAGGCGACAGATTTGCTTCAGGTACAGGAGGAGATTTCCCGCGAGATCGCAGAAAAATTACGTCTACGCCTGAACGCAGGGGAGCGGCCGCAACTTGCCATGAGTAAGACCGTAAATCCGCAGGCTTACGAACTTCTGCTCAGAGGGCGGTTTCATTTCAATAAGGGATCAGACGAGGGGCGGAAGAATGCGGTTGACTATTATCATCAAGCGATCGCCATTGATCCAAAATACGCGCCCGCCTATGCCGAGCTGGCCTACGCGTACAGTATCCTCGGCCATGATGGCGTCATCGCCGCGAAAGCGGCCTTGGGCCAGGCTGAAGCAGCGGCGGTTAAGGCGATAGAGTTGGATGAGGGCCTCCCGGAAGCCCATCAGGCTCTAGCTTACAACAAACAACTGGCCTGGGACTGGTCGGAGGCCGAGCGCCAATATAAGCGCGCCATTGAGTTGAACCCGAACTACGCTCTGGCGCGCGCCTCGTACTCCCTCTTCCTCGCCCTGAGGGGGCGACACGAGCAGGCAGCAGACGAAGCCAAGCGAGCCAAAGAGCTTGATCCGGTCTCCATCCGCACCAACATTTGGGTATTCAACACATACATCATTGGTCGCAGGTACGACCAGGCACTCGAGATATTGAAACAGATGTACGAACTAGACCCGAATCACCCGCTCACACAAATTTACTTCGGCGGTTTATATACGGCGATGGGCCGATACGCGGAAGCTATCGACGCCTTCAAGAAGGTAAACAAGCTGGGCGACAACACTCCGAGCATCCGAATTTACCTTGGACTTGCGTACGCCAAGGCTGGCCAGCGAGACAAAGCGCGCGCCTACCTGAACGAGTTGCAAAGGACGAAGGAATACGTCTCGCCTACTGAGTTAGCCACGCTCTATGCAGCGCTGGGCGAAAACGATCAGGCTTTTGAGTCACTAGAAAGAGCGTATTCAGAGCACGATGTTCAGCTGCAGTATCTGAGGGCCGACCCGTTTTTAGACAGCCTACGTTCGGACGCACGTTACCAAAACTTAATGGAGCGTGTTGGACTCTCGCAATAAATTTGCTGTGTCCTTTGTTTGCCGGCGACGTCGTCTTACTCGCTGTTGCTTTGTTCCAAATCGACGAGTCAGGACCTTGATCTTCGTTTGAACCAACATCGGAAACAGGTTATAAGACTAGGCACCGACTACAGCAAACATAGGGAGATCGCCGTAACGTGCCGCAGAGCCGTCACCGAAAAATCAATAAGGCTAAGAAACGCCCTAGAGGCGCGTATCCGACTTCGAGTCCGGCTGCGCCCACGGGCAAGAACCGCAACCTGCGCATCGTCGCTATTGTGCTCGTGGTTCTGCTCGCGCTTTCAGCCGTTGGGTATGTACTTTCCAAACGCGGCGGTGGCAGTGGCAGCACGGAGATGACAACGGCTTCAGGTCTTAAATATGTCGATCTAGTTGAGGGTACTGGCGCGACGCCGCAGCGAGGTCAAACGGTCACGGTTCATTACACGGGCACGCTGACAAACGGCACGAAGTTTGACAGTTCGGTTGATCGCGGACGTCCGGCGGAATATAGGATCGGTGTTGGCGAGGTGATCAAAGGCTGGGACGAAGGAATTATGTCCATGAAAGTCGGGGGCAAGCGCAAACTCACTATTCCTGCCAACCTCGCCTACGGACCAATGGGCCGACCTCCGAACATCCCCCCAAACTCGACGTTGCTCTTCGACGTTGAGTTGTTAGGCGTGCAATAGCGGCTTCCCGCTTTTATTGCAATATCCTTGCATTTCTTAAGGTATCTACGCCTGAGGGGCTGATAGTCTATAATACGGGCCTCTCCTTTGCCCCGACTCATTGAACCAAGTCCATTAATACAGAGAGCGCAGGAGGTATTAAATGCACAAGAAATATAGCCAGTTGCTTCTGGTCACGGGTGTCTGTTTGCTGGTATTAGGTCTGGCTACGGCAAGCTTCGCTCAGGGCCGAGGACGCGGAGGTGGCGGCGGTAGGGGATCAGGCGGAGGCGCCGGTGTTGGTGGCCCGCCGGCGGGCATCGGTGTGGATCGCGGAATTAACACATCTTCGGAGCGTTCGGGGGGTCGTTCGGATACCGGGCATTCCACCGCCTCAGAGAAATCCAAGGGACGATCTGATGATGGTTTGGAGCGAGCGCGAGCTGCGAGTAATAACCGTCGCCAAGCCGAGGAAGACCTGAGAAATAATCCAGGCATGACGCGGACACTGCGAACCAGTGCCAACGATCTGCGAAGTGGCTACGAGGCTGCCCTACTGACTAATCCAAATTTGAAGTTTGGTCACTATGTGTCGGCTACTCGTTTGGCACAGAACCTCGGTTCGCGCCATCCGAACATTACGCGCGCGGCGATCCTTAATGGCTTGGCCTCTGGCAGAAGTCTTGGCCAGACGCTGCAGGATCTGGGTTTAAGCGATCGTGAGTCCAGTGAAGCGAGAAAATTGGTTGACCGGGAAATTAAACGAACGAAGCTCTAGGCTGAAAACACCGGTGTATCTGTGAAGTGGTCGGCGTTGCGCGCCGGCCACTTTTTCTTTTTAGCCTGAACGAAAGCGCCGGAGGCGTGATCGGAAGGGTAGCAAGGGCAAGCGCAGCGTCGCGCGTCGATCGAGCTGCCAAATCGCGAGGTTCGCGTCCCAGGTCCGATCGCCCCGAACCAAGGATTCACCGAATACGTATGTGGTACGGAGGTAACGGATGAATCTAATTAGCACTCTGGCAATCGCGATGGGCGCGGGTTGGGTTTCGGGGATCAATCTCTACGCAGCGGTCGCCACCCTCGGACTACTGGGCCGCTTCGCGCATCTGCGTTTACCTGGGGAGCTCGATATCCTCACGAGTTGGTGGATCATCGGTCTGGCTGTCGCTCTTTACCTCGTTGAGTTTGTTGCCGACAAAGTGCCTTATGTCGACAGCGTCTGGGATGCCGTCCATACCTTCATCAGAATTCCAGCGGGTGCGGTTCTGGCGGCCACTGCCTTTGGAGACTTTGATCGTGGCGTTCAGGTGGCTGCGTTCTTACTTGGGGGCGGGTTGGCGCTGAGTGCGCACGGAACCAAAGCCGGCGCGCGGGCGGCAATCAATTTGAGTCCCGAACCGGCTTCAAACATTGTCGCGAGTTTGACAGAAGATGTCATCGCCGTGGGCTCGATACTACTTTCGGTCTTCGCTCCCTTCATCCTGTTCGCGGTGATCACAGGTTTCGTAGTCGTCTCCTTCCTGATGGCTCGGAAAATCCTCAGGGCAATGAAAGCCATGATGCTGCGACTGCGAGAAGCCTTTAGTTGATGCCATTTTTCATGTTGTTTCTTGTCGATTAGTGGATCGTCGCTTTGATGGTAGAGGTGATGCCATCCACGAAATCACATGAAACATCAAGACCCCGAACCCTACCCCGACTCATCCGAGTTCCAAATTGAACTGTGATTAGGATCACAGCGATCACTTCTCCAATTTGATTCGTAAGCACGGCGGAGTTATCTTTCTCCCACTACATTCCTTAAATTTGAGCACGATTTCAGGAGAAACCTATGAGCTCCGAGACCCTAACCATCACTGATAACAGAACCGGCAAGCAATACGACCTCCCCATCGAGAACGGCACGATCAAAGCGATGGACTTGCGCCAGATCAAAACCGCTGACGACGACTTCGGCTTGATGACCTATGACCCAGCGTTCATGAATACGGCTTCATGTAAGAGTCGCATCACGTTCATCGATGGTGACAAAGGGATCCTCGAATATCGTGGTTATCCCATCGACCAGCTTGCGGAACAGAGCACTTATCTCGAGGTGGCTTACCTGCTGCTGCATGGTGAGCTACCAAACGAAGCAGAGTTGCGCGACTGGACCTGGCACATCACGCATCACACTTTTATCAATGAGAACATCAAGAAAGTAATCGACGGTTTTCATTACAACGCTCATCCAATGGGCATGTTTGAAGCCACGCTCGGCGCCCTATCTACTTTCTACCCGGACGCAAAAGATATCTTCAATGCAGAATGTCGTCGCAAGCAGATCTACCGGCTGATTGCCAAGGTGCCGACCATCGCCGCCTTCGCTTTCCGCCACCGGATCGGGATGCAGTACTCCTATCCCGACAATGATCTGAGTTACGAAGGAAACTTTCTCAACATGATGTTCAAAACTACCGAGTTGAAGTACAAGCCGGACCCGGTGCTCGAGCGTGCATTGAACGTTCTCTTCATCCTGCACGCTGATCACGAACAAAACTGCAGCACCAACGCCATGCGCAGTATCGGAAGCGCGCAGACCGATCCGTTTTCAGCGTTGGGTGGCGCTGCCGCTGCGCTTTATGGTCCCTTGCATGGGGGGGCCAACGAGATGGTGCTGCGAATGCTGAATGAGATTGGGTCGGTGGATAAGGTCCCGGATTACGTGAAGCGGGTAAAGGCCGGCGAGTTCCGCCTGATGGGGTTTGGCCATCGCGTCTATAAGAATTACGACCCGCGCGCTCGCATCATAAAGCAGGTTGCCTACGAAGTCTTTGAAGTAACTGGTAAGGATCCACTTCTTGACATTGCCCTCGAGCTCGAACGAATAGCTCTGGAAGATGAATACTTCGTGAAGCGCCGGCTCTATCCGAACGTCGATTTCTATTCGGGGATCATCTACCAGGCGATGAGTTTTCCGCTCGATATGTTTCCCGTGTTGTTCGCCATTCCGCGCACTTCAGGGTGGTTGTCTCAGTGGGTCGAGTTACTTGAAGATCCGGATCAGAAAATTGCGCGACCGCGTCAGGTCTATCTCGGCCAGCGGACACGCGACTATGTGCCACTCGCCAGCCGCGAAGTTCCTGAGACGCAGTCTGCGGGAGCCTAAGCTGGAAAAAGCGAGACCCGGGTCGAAGACCCATTGAGATGGCACGCCAGGACGGAGACGCGAATCGCTTCCCACTACATTGCGTTGCGCTCAACCGTTGAGGTGAGTTCGGCGCGATATAATTCAAACGCCAGGCGATTTTGCGCTTCGCTCCATTCGGCATCAGTGGCTTCACCATCGGGAAAGAAATGGCAAAACACATCTACCAGCACCGCGCGCAATTTTACCTGTCCCAGGAGCGTCTCCAGATAACATGTGAAGGAGTGCAGCGGTGACCCGACCCCTGCGCTGTCAGGAACCCGCCGCAAGAGGTTTTCACTAATAGTTTCGAACTCACGCCAGTCCTTGTACATCAGGAACTGCATGGACTCGCTGCGGAAGGTGTTGACCCTGGTTACGAGTTTCGAAAAGTTTTCAGTAATGTCTTTCTCACAGGCGTGCGCAAACAGCACCATGTCCGTCAGGTCGCGACAGAGCAGCAACGACTCACGCAGCCTTGCCTTGTAGTTATCAAACAGTTTCGCGCCATCAAGGCCCGGATCAAATACCTGAGCGAGTGTAATGACTGACTGTTGCAGGCAGTTCGTGAGCAAGCCCCGTACGTAGGCGATCTTACCGCGCGCTACATCATCGGGCTTCCACCCCAATCCTTTCAGTTCCGAATCAAAAGTGCGTTTGAGGTCGTGCTCCAAAGCGAAGGCGATTCCATCCATCGTCTCCGCCAGCGATTGATCCAAACCTTCGGTCGAGGTGGCCACCGTGCCAATGAAATCGATCAGCGAGGTTGCCTCGCGTCGAAAACGCTCCATCACTTCCTTAGGCTCGTCCGGAGTGGGGCCGTGGTTCGGGCTGGCTAATGCGGGAACGTCCTGCAAGAGACTTAACAGTGCCGAAAAGGCGACGGACATCATCTCGCGCACTTCGGGGTTCTCGATCTCTTCCAGCAGGCGATCGATTTCCTCGTGCGGAATTTTTGCTTGTGTCCGGATGGTTGCTGGCGAACTGCCATCGTCGGCAACTGGGAGATCGAGCAGAGGTGTTGATTGTGAACTCATATTTTTCAGGGAATAGCGATTTGAGTTGATTAGCTTCCGGGCGTGAGAGGGAAGCTCTTGTGGTTCGACAGCATGGTGGCTGCCTGGAATCACTTTACAACGGAGGCTCGGGATTTGTCGAGAAATTCTATTTCGCGTATGGCCTATCAGAAAGCCCGTCTCTGCGCGGGCGCCCCATTGTTATGGCTTCGGCGGACACGAGGCAGGGAGATCGAACCTGCAACCCTTTAGTCGAAGTCAAAGAATCCAGCTCACTGACAACCGTGGTTCGATCCGTTTCTTCCAAAGAGTTCGGGGGATTTGCCTTGAGCGCTGACAACTCGATTTCCACGCAGTCTGCCTATTGACTCCCGTAATGTATGCTATGTGCATTGCAGTTTTCCGGATTATAGCTATGACCTGTCGCGCACGCTCTGTATTGCTGTCGGTTCTACTGATTCCGGTTGTCCTTCCTTTCGTCATCCCTCTATCCAGCCTTTTCACCGTGGCCGCAATCGAAATCGCTCGGTCCCATTCGAGTTCGTCTGCTACTCCGATTCCTTCCAGCTTCCCCAAGGGCGTGGCGTACGAGCGAAAGAGAGCAATCGTACTCGAGGCGAGCGATGCCCACGGCACTGGCCTGCCTCAATCCCGCGAGCGCGTGATTTACGCTGATCGGTATTCTAATTTTGCGACCGCTCTGGCAGCGGCGACAGGCAACACTCTCGTCATCAGAACGGCGATGGCCGTGTCGACGGCGGCTCTTGTTCCGGCGACGGCTAAGCTGAAGTTTGAAGGCGGCGGGTTGCTGCAGAAGTCTGGCTCCGGAACAATAGCCTTTCAGGGGCTTGGTTTGGTTGATGCAAAGTCGCAGCATCCTGCGTTCTCGGGTTTTGCGGTAGGGGACATTACCTGGACCGGAACAGACTATCCGAAGGAATTATCACTCGAACTGTGGGACACGAATAACACTTCGCTTTCAGACAGGCTCGAACGCGCAGCGGCGGCTTTCAAAAATGACAGCAAGGTCGTGAAGTTCATCGCTTTCCCGAGAGTTATTACGAAGTCGGTTGAACTGTTTGACGCGCAGAGCATTCACTTCACTCGGGGCGACTACGCCAACACCGCGACTGGATTCCCCTCTGCCTATCCTCCCTTTCTGCTCAATGATCATTGTCGAATCACAGCTGATCCAGGTGCCGTTCTCTACGAATCAAACTCTCCAACAAATGCCCACCTGATTGCAGCGAAGATGATGTATGTCACCGGATCGGACGGGACGGTCGAAGACATTCAGATTCGCGATCTCTACATCAAGGGCCAGGCTTCCCAAACTCACAATGGACAAAGCTCAACGATTATTTTAGGCAACGCCAGGAACTCGAGTGTCAGAAACGTCGTGTTGGATGGCACTCACGCTTATGGCATCACAGTAGGCGGTTATTCGACTGCGGGAAATTATGCAGAGGGCGTGGAGGTCACAGACATTAAGATCCTCAACACCGGGACACAGTTGTTGAATGTCATCAACGGAAAAAACATCACCTTTCGCGACATCCAAATCGACCTGCGCAATCACAACAGTGTCGGATCATTTGTGGCCATCGATATTGAACCCAACACGACCGACAACAAAGTTGAGAACATCACTGTTGAGAACGTAGTGGTCGATGCGCGCACTAATTTACCGGGAATTTACATGAGTGCCGTGGCAATGCAGGCGGCAGGGGCAGCGCAGTTGATTAATCCGGTGGTAAGGAACATTAGGGTGCTGGGCCGTGACATACCAACCGCTGCGTCGTCGCCGGGATTTCTTTATTCAGCAGTGGCTGTCTATGGAGCCGTTGGCGGAGTTGTCGAAAACGTCTTTGTCCAGGGAGCAATAGGACAGGCTTTGTTCGTCCAAGCCTCCCGGTATCTCAAGCTGCGAGATATCGAGGCCATTCAATGCAATTCTTCGAGCGGATTTGCGGTCGAGATTCAGGCGTGCGCTGAGTGTGAGATTGAAGGCGTGTCGCTTAAGAAGTCTTCCACGCCCTTCACCCAGTACACCAACATCAAAGAGTCTGAGATTGAGTACACTGTTACGTCTTCTGGTTCGAAAGTAACCGAAACCAATCCTGGTGGCTATCCACGTTTCTATAAT
>DASSCX010000284.1:0-2957 GCA_035697425.1 Pyrinomonadaceae bacterium
AAACTCAACTGGTTTGCTGTTAAGGAATGAGCTCTTGACGAGGCATTCTTCATATTCACGTTCGGCCGTGGAGTCGTAGGTTATGCCGCCCCCAACTCCGAAAGTGGCAACGCCATCCTCCGAGTCGATCACGATGGTGCGAATCGCCACATTAAAAACCGCCGAGCCGCCTGGGCGCAGGAAGCCCAGCGTGCCGGTATAGACTCCGCGCGGAAAAGGCTCCAGATCGCGAATGATCTCCATGGTGCGAATTTTGGGAGCCCCCGTAATCGAACCACAGGGGAACAACCTCGCCATCAGTTCCGCAAAGTCGATTTCTTCTCTTAAGGTAGCTTCAATCGTCGAAGTCATCTGCCACAACGTTTCATAACGCTCCAGGTCAAACAATCGTTTGACGTTTACCGAACCGGTAACAGCCACGCGCCCAAGATCATTTCGCAGCAGGTCAACGATCATCACATTCTCGGCACGGTCCTTAGCAGACGTCGCCAGTCGCTCTGCCATCTGCTCATCTTCGGCTAACCAGCGGCCGCGGCCGATCGTGCCTTTCATGGGACGAGTTGTAATCGTCCTTCCTTCGAGTTCAAAAAAGAGTTCCGGAGAAACGGAGAGGACTTTGTAGCGGCCGAGATCAAAGTAGGCACAGTACTCGGCGCCCTGAGCATGACAAAGGTTGCGAAACCAGGTGCGCGCATCTCCGCTAAAATCCGCAACGAGGGGAAAAGTGAAATTAACCTGGTAAGTGTCTCCCGCCGCGATCAATTCTTTAATCCGAGAGATCGCATTAGCAAAATTCTCGCGGCTTACGCGTGGCGTCCATGACCCTACTTCATACTCATCTGCGACAGACTGCGAGGGAGTTGCCAGAGGGGCGTCAAATACTGCAGCCCAGCCTAGCGGCAATCCTCTCGCTGGCCGGGTCTTCATCGCACCATCAAAAGCGGGCGCGGCTTCGTAGCTCAACAGTAGCGCCACCCAGTGTCCCGCCTGCGCCGCGGCTGCAGCAGCTTTAAGCAGCGGAACAACTTCCTCGAGTCGATTAGCCGTTAATATTTCGCGAGGAGAGTGAAAGTTTGTTGGCAACCCTTGCGTCTGCAAATCACGCGAGCCGAATGTTGCCTCGATCATGGTTGGAGTTTAACGGACCTCTTCGTAGAGCAAAACACGGGCGCGAGCGCGCTGAAACTCGGCAAGGCTCGCCGACCATGAACGCTCAATCTCTTCGGGGGTGTCGCCGCGTTTGACCCGTTCGAGCGTCGCGGCATTAACAAGAAGTCTTAGGTACGAGTCGACTTTCCAGTCGGTCGGATAAAGTCGTCGCAGCGCCACCGCGATCTCAATTCCGGTACGCACCGCACGAAATTTGGACCTATCGGTGATCACAATATTGATTCCGCTACAACTCTCGTCCTTAAACACAGAGGCGTTTGGCGTAAAAAGCAGCGGTACGAATCTGACGCCGGGAATGTTACGGCGATTAAGAAACAGCGCGAGCTCCTGACCTTTGATCCATGGCGCGCCGACCACTTCAAATGGTGTGTTGGTTCCCCGCCCTACCGACACGTTCGTTGTCTCAAGTAACCCGATGCCGGGATAGAGCGTGGCTTCAGTAAGGCTCCGCATGTTAGGCGAAGGGTTGACCCAGTCGAGGTTCGTAGCATCGAACCACATCTCCCGTCTCCAGCCGTCCATTTTGATCACGCGTAAGTCGCAACCAATTTGACGTTGCTGATTGAACAACTGCGCCAGCTCGCCCACAGTCAGACCATGGCGGACGGGAATCGGGGCCGTGAATGAAAGTTTGTCGCTATCCGCTATGGGTCCTTCGACATCGATTCCATTAATCGGATTAGGCCGATCCAGAACTATCACCGGCTTGCGCGCCTTTGCAGCTTCTTCCATGACGTAGCCGAGTGTCGAAATATAGGTGTAGAAGCGTGTGCCGATATCCTGGATGTCGAAAACAATCGCATCAAGGTTCTTTAGCTGTTCCGGTTTTGGACGTCGAGTCTCACCATAGAGCGAATAAATAGGAAGTCCTGTTTGTTCGTCTTTCGAATCAGCAACTTTTTCGTCTGCCAGACCGCGAATGCCATGTTCAGGTGAGAAGAGCGCTACGAGCTGAACGTTGGGCGCATTTTTTAGAACATCAATCGTTTGTCTTCCGGCGCGATCGCGGCCTGTGTGATTAGTTACCAGTCCGAGTTTTAAGCCGGTTATCTGCTTGAACCCATCGCGAGCTAGTACATCAATGCCCGTTAGGACCTTTGCATCCTCAGGAACAAATGGGGGCTGACTCGTTGCGGTAAAGGTGCCGGCATGGCGGTACATTTCATCCCAGTATTTTGCTTCTGCCACTTTTGCCCATCCCACAACACTCGGATCGGTAATCGCACTGGCGGCAATGGTGGCAACCTTCCCGCGCAATGCAGCCACATCGCCCTTTCCATCCGGATGCACCCTGTTACTAAGAAAGACCACGAACATGTCAAAGCTGGGATCAATCCAAATCGATGTGCCGGTAAACCCGGTGTGACCGAACGAGCCGAGGGGAAAAGCGTCACCCCGATTGGTCGAATAATTTGTGTTGATGTCCCAACCAAGGCCACGGGACCAACCGTTAGTGGCCACCTGTCGGGGACGAGTCATCATGGCAATCGAAGCTGGACTGAGGATTCGCGTCCCGCGAAACATTCCTTTGTTGAGGATCATCTGGCAATAGTTCGCGACATCACGGGCGGTAGAAAAGAGTCCCGCGTGGCCAGCTACGCCTCCCATGCGAAACGAAGTCGGATCGTGAACTTCGCCGCGTAACCACTTTTCACCAGCCGCACCGGCATCCATCGCACTATCGCCCAAGTAGCTCAGTTGGCCGCGCCGTTTTTCGGTAGGTGCGATGCGGCCGATTACAGATGACCCGGGGCGAAAACCCGTATTCGTCATACCGAGTGGGATAA
>DASSCX010000285.1:0-9605 GCA_035697425.1 Pyrinomonadaceae bacterium
TGCGGGGGACGGCCGGGCGAAAAGATCAAGTCGCTGACCTTCTCCGACGCATCGAGCATTTGGCGTAGAACGGTTGCGAAGTTGGGTGGCTGCGGGCCGCCTTCCTGAGGGATTGAGGTATTTGGTGGTGTGCTCATCTTCAAATGGGAACTTTTCGTGCTTGTCGATCGTCAAAAGTAATGGAATGTTCGTGACCAAAAAAAACCGATTGGTGAAAACAAACCTGGATGGGCTTTGGGCCATCTAAAAGTTGTTCGCAGCGACCGGCTCTTCGCAGTCCGGTCCAGATTTGAAAGGAGGCGCGCAAACATGGCGACTTACAGAGATCCTGTTCGATGCTTTGCACCACTCGAAGTCGTTGAGCGCCTGCTGGAAATTCGTGTTGAAGCGGGTTATGCCCCCGCCATTTATCTCCTTTCACCCGATGATTTGGCAGCCTATCTCGACGCGTTTGGCTTTGATGTCTACGCTTTGTCAGAGGCCGAATCAGAATTTCATTTCGGAGACTACCGAGCTCCCTTAGCGCCTGGCGGCGATCATGCGCATAACTCGATAACCACCCACTAGCGAATGATGAATGCGGAATGATGAATGATGAGTAAGAAAAAGAATTAGGTCTAAACAAGACCTTCGATTCATTCACCTATTCTCATTCCCCATCTTCCTCATCCTTCATCGTTCATCATTCATCGTTGTCTTCTCCGGCAGCGCCTTAATTACAAAGAACGTGATGTCGTCGGTTGCGCCTTCTCCCTGCGTCCAGGCCAGCACATCTCGCTGGACTGCGGCAATCAAGTGCTTGGCGCTCAAATGCCTGGCTGCCTTGACCGACTCAGCCAACCGGGTGCGGCCAAACTCCTCGCCCTCCAAATTCGCAGCCTCAGTAACACCGTCAGTGTACAGCACGAATACGTCATCAGGTTCGAGCGTTAGATAATATTCGTGGTAACGAGTGTCGTTAAAGATTCCGAGGGGAATATTTCCGCGATCCAAAAACCGGCTATTACCAGCGGCGTCCAGCAACAACGGCGGATTGTGCCCGGCGTTCGAATAGGAAAGCGTCTTGCTCGAGGCGTCGAAGATGCCGTAGAAAGCCGTTACATATTGATTTCTCTCAATCGACTCCCAGAGCAGGTAATTTACCTTGACCATTGAGATGTGCGGCGAGTAGCCAATGTGGGTTGCTGCTCTGAGACTCGCGCGGAGAAAGGCCATCAGGAGGGCCGCCGGCACCCCCTTGCCGGACACGTCAGCCACAACCAACCCGATCTGGTCTTCGTAGATCTGCACCCAATCGTAATAGTCTCCGGATACTTCTTCCGTGGGGAAGTTGTAAGCGCTGATATCAAAACCTTCGAGTTTAGGATCGCTCGGGGGCAACAATTCCAACTGGACCTGTCGCGCCACCTCCAGTTGACCTTCCAACCGCTTCTTTTCAATCAACTGCTCATGCAGCATGACCTTTTCAATAATGATCGCCACTTGCGAAGCCAACAGCTTTAGTACTTCCAAATCATCGCTGGCATAAGCATCGAGTTCATCACTCTCAAGATCAAACACACCGATCACTTCATCGTTTGAAATGATGGGAGCCACCATCTCCGAGCGCGTTTTTTCCCGGGCGTTGATGTAAAGCGGGTCTTCCCGGACGTCAGGAGAGATTCGCGACTGTCCGGTCAAGGCAACATTGCCGACGATGCCTTCGCCAAGCTTCAGGTGCAGGTCCGAGAGTTCATCAATGTCATAACCGCGCACAGCCTCGGTGTGAAACACGCGGGCCTGATCGCCGGAATCAACCGGCTGCTGACTAGCGCCGCTGAGGATGAAAATGCCGGCTGCGTCGTAAGGAATGAGAGAGTCAAGTGTATCCATTACCAGATTGAGGATCTCCTGCAGGTCGAGTGAGCGACTGATCTTCTTGGTAATGTCGAGCAGCATCCGCAATTTGTCGGTCGTCGTGAGACCTTGCTTGCGTGGCTCTGTTAGTTGTTCTGCCATGGATTTCGTGGTTGGCTGAGGGTGTGGAACAACCTCATCGGTCAACTGGTGATTATAAGCGTTTACGGCTTCAATGATGAAACTCTTAATCTGATGGCCGCGCCTGCGCCGACTTGTATGTTCTCCAAAGGCGTGTAACTTTTAGACGGTATTCGATCAGATCTTTGCTTACGCGAAAGTGGTTGGCGATCTCACTCGATTCTCTCCCCTTGAGAATCAGCCTGCGCAGCGCACCGTAAGGGACCAGCGCAGCGGCGCCCGTAGCGTAAGCTTCTTCCTCATCGGACTTGCGGTAGTCGCGCGCCAGAGTTTTGCCGTGCTCCTCATTCGCAATAATTGCCAGCCGGTTTGCCTGGTGACCAAGGAAGACGTGGCAGATTTCTTCCATCAGAGTAGCGTTAGTGCGCGCGCGACCATGTGTCGGGTTAAGGATGACAACTCTGCGGCCGTCCGGAAGAGCCCGTGAAGTAGCGCCCCCCGACCACTCTTCGGCGGCGGCGCCTAGCAGGTGCTCTCGGGTCTGTTGACTAAGTCCATGAAGCTTTTCGAAATCGACGACAAGAAGATTTGCAAAGCTGGCGAGGCTAAAGGGATTGAGTGCGGCGTCAGGTTGAGCTCGCGCGAAATCGCGAAGAGCCAAAGCCTGCAACTCATACTGGCGCCATTTTTCGCCGGGTGGTAACTCGAAAGGAGCCACGCGTCTAATTTAACGCTTTAGATGAGCGGTGTCATGGCGGAGTGAACTAGCGTCGCTTGCGAGCGGTCTTTTCCGGCTCGCTCCGGCTGAATTGGGTATACGCCACTCGAAACAGTTCCGACAACGCGTTTGCAGTTTCCGGGGTGAGGTTTCGGTCTGCGCGCAAGTGGGCCTCGACGATTTCCGGCGTAGACTCTCGGGCGAAATAAACAATCGGTTTGGCTGAATCGGTATCAGCCTGTCCACCCAGGATCCGCTCCATCGGAACATCCAACCACTTTGTCAGCCGGGCGATGTTGTCGGCGTCCGGCTTGCCCGTTCCGTTTTCAATACGTGACAACGTGGAGGCGGAAACTGTGGTCTCATCTGCCACATCACGCAGACTCAAGCCGAGGCTTTCGCGCTTGCGACGAATCGCTCTTCCGAGTTCTTCAGTATTCACCAGGCTCTTGGCGTTTTGCTTCATATCTTCACCTACGCCCACCACTTTAACATGGCCATGGTTTTAGACGCAAGACTTTGTTTTACCGCTGCAACACCAGGGGCGAGAAGACAGGGCGAAAAGAAAAGAGCAGCCAGAGAGGTTTCCTCTCGGACTGCTCGCTGACCTGCTGCGATCTGCTTTCTGGCTTACTGTCCGGTCAGGGCTGGGTTCTTTGGCGGGCCGACATCGCCAGATCGCGGGCGCGCGGCAAGACTTCCAAAGCACGCGCTACCTGCTGGTCCTCCCCAGTAACGAAAACGCGATCAGCCATTACCCGGCCATAAGCTGCGGTCACCATGTTGAACCGCAATTGCAGATCGACAAAAGAGCGGTTGGCTTCCACAAGCGGCACAAGGTTTCGCAGGCCAGGATCTGCCGCTACGAACTCTTTAAATGATCGGAACAGGGCATCGGTCACGGGGAATTCTGACTGTTGCAGCTCATGGTCGAAATCGATGGCTTGTTGCACGCGATAGCTATCAAAGCCATTGATGCGTCCATTAACCAGCTCCCGAGAAAAACTGAAGATAGGACTTAACAATTTCCTCTGCCCCGGACTGATCACCTTGGCATTCACTACCTCGTCGGGAGCGATCCCACCGCCACCATACACAGCGCGGCCGGTGTCGGTCTTCTTCTCAGGACCAGACGGCTTGTTGACTTCAGGTTTCTGGTCGAGACGATTGGAGCCGCCGTGAGTGTAGTAGTCGTAAAAGCCGCCGTTGGAATAGTCGCGTTGAATCAGACGTCCCGAAGGAGTGAAATATTTTGCGGACGTCAAAGTCAGGCCAGCTCCAAATTCAAGCGGGATAATGCTCTGTACAAGTCCTTTGCCGAAGCTCGTTTTTCCGACAATCAAGGCGCGATCGTGATCCTGCATGGCTCCAGCGACGATCTCAGAAGCCGACGCGGTACTCTCGTTGATGAGGATCACCAGGGGGATCAAATCCGGAGCTGTGTTACGGGAAATATAGGTATTGTCTCGCAATCCATTCCTGCCCTTCTGTGTAAGGATCAACTGGCCCGCCGGCAGAAACAGTTCGGCGACATTGATGGATTGATCGAGGAAACCGCCGGGGTTGTTGCGCAAGTCCAGCACCAAAGAAGTCATGCCTTTCGTGCGTAGGTGTTCTACGGCTTCTTGGAGTTCCTCAGTTGTCGAGTAGTTGAAACCGCGAGTCATGTCGACATAACCCACGCCCGGTTTCAGCAAATAGCTATCGGGTATTGATGGTTGCGGTACGGCATCCCGCGTAATCTCGAGCGTACGGACGCGTTTATCGACGGCGCGTTCTATCGTGATTTTGACCACGGAACCGCGCGGGCCACGAATCTTGTCTCTCACTTCCGCCGAAGGGCGTCCCGTCATTTTCACGCCATCAACGGCGAGAATACGGTCGCCAAAACGCAAACCGGCGTGGTTGGCAGGAGCATCGACAAACGTGGCAATAATAAAGGTGTCGGCGTCCTTGCCTACGGTGTAGCTGTAAATTGAAGCCCCGATGCCGAAATACTCCGAACGTTGGTCCGTCTTCAGCTCTTCAAACTCTTCGCGGTCAAAATAATTCGAGTGGGGATCCAGTGAACGCAGCATGCCGATAATCGACGACTTAAATGCCGCGTTGTAATCAAGTCTTTTACCTTCCACGTAGTTTTCTTTGATCAACTCCAGCGCTTCGTCAAAATCGCGCTCAATCATTGGAATGACGTTGCTGGAAGATCCACGCGCAGCGCGGCGGCCCGGAACGGGAACATTCGTCGATGGTCGCGCAGCCGAACTACTCCCCGGCGCAGGCTGTGGCGGGGATTTCTGTTGAGCGAAAACAAAAACCGGAAGCGCAAGCGTGAGGCTGAGGAGCAGGATGGCAGCATTTAAAGAAAACTTTTTCACCACTATTTCACCATGAACCAAGTATTTGCTGACACGACACGCTGTCCTAACTTCAGCGGTCATGTTCATACTAACGGATGCTTTTCACACGAGCAAGGTTGCGTTTCGACGACTGCGAGGAAGCTCGGAAGTGCCGGTTAAGACTCCACGTTTTCAGAGAGGATCCTTCCTGCAAATACCAGGTTTGAGACGAGCAACTACGATCATCCTACGTAGTGCCCCAGCTTGACGGGCCTTTGAAGGCGTCCGTAGAATGAACTAAAGCGCGGCTAAACACGTAGGTATCATGGACAGTTCAACTCTCTTGAATATCTAAGGAGCCTTTAATCATGAGTAGTCCATACCAAAGGGAAGAACAACGAGTCTCGGAAACAGTTGACGATTTGATGGTTCGCGATGATCAGGATCCGAACGCTGACGAGAGCGCGCGCACCGCTTCTTCAGTGCGAGACATCGCCTCGCGCATTCCCGAGTCGTTGAGCGCAATTGGTCGCGACATTAGCCGCACGATTGAACGTGCAATGTCAGCCAAGGACGATTATGTAGTTGCGGTTAAGATTTCTCCGGAAGCTCAGGACAAACTCGAGCAACTGGTCCAGGCGGGAGTTTTCCGCAATCGCGCTGAAGCTGCCGGTTTTCTGATTGATGAAGGTATCAAGACTCAAGCCGCCCTCTTCGGACGCGTCGAGCAAAAGTTGGCTGAAATTGAACGCCTGCGTGCCGAATTGCGTGGCATGATTACGGAGAAGCCAATCTAGCACAAATGTGAACCATGAGTTTCCTCGGTCCCCCCAACCGAAGTGAATTCTCCCGCTCAGGGAGATGGGCACCCCCCAGAAGAGAGTTAGGCGAATCGAGACAAACGTGGCAGAAACTTTTCAACTCCCGCAGACACCAATCGAACAATTTACACTTCCCAACGGCCTCCGCGTGATCCTCTCACCGGATAACGCCGTGCCCGTCGTTTCTGTTGCCGTCTACTACGACGTGGGTTCCCGAAATGAGAAGACCGGCCGGACCGGGTTCGCTCATCTTTTTGAGCACATGATGTTTCAGGGCTCTGAGAATGTCCCGAAAGCCGCGCACTTCCAGCACATTTTTAACGCCGGCGGGACGATGAACGGTACCACCTCGACCGAACGCACCAATTACTACGAAACGCTGCCGGCAAACCATCTGCCCCTCGCGCTCTGGCTGGAGAGCGATCGCATGCGCTCGCTGAAGGTGACGCAGGAGAATCTCGACAATCAGCGGCAAGCCGTTCAAGAAGAAAAACGTCTGCGTTATGACAACCAGCCCTACGTCAACGCTTTCCTGCGAATTAACGAGCTGATTTTTTCTAATCCCGCCAATGCTCATTCGACGATTGGCTCGATGGAAGATCTCGATGCCGCGACGATCGACGACGTGCAGGAATTTTTCCGCATCTTCTACGCTCCCAACAACGCGGTCTTAACCATCGCCGGCGACTTCGACGAACAGCAGGCGCGAACCCTCGTCGAACGTTATTTCGGAAGCATCCCCAGTCAGCCAAAGCCGCAGGAAGTTGACGTCAGTGAGCCACCTGAGGTGTCGCGACAGCGGGAGGTTTTCCACGACAAGCTCGCGCCCTCTGCCGCCTTTGTATTGGGATGGAAGATTCCGCCACGGCGGACGCCTAAGTATTACGCACTTGCGCTGGCTGGCGATCTTTTGTTCGAGGGCGACAGCTCACGGCTTTATCAAAAGCTGGTGAAGGGCGACGAGTCGGTAGTTTCAATTCAAGGCGGTGTCGACGAACGGCGCGGACCTTCAGCCTGGTACATCTTCGCGTTGCCTAAACCGGGTGAGGATGTGGGAATGATCCGCGATCAGATTTTTGCTGAGATCAAGGATCTGGCCACTACCGGACCGAGCGCCGAGGAGATGGAAAAACTACGTAACTCCCTATCAAACGATGCCGTTCGTGGGCGACAGTCGAGCATGTATCGAGCGCAACGAATTTCTGAATATGCGCTTTATGATAACGATCCACACTTGTTTGATTCCGAGTTGAGCATCTATCTTTCCGTCACTACAGAGGAAATCAGGAACGCGGTCAGCGAGTTTCTTGACGTCGACAATCGTGTCGTACTAGACATCGTACCCGCCGGTTCAGACGATGAGTTTGAGGAAGTAGAACCGGCCGCCTCTCCCCTGCCCCCAGGCGAACCAAAGCAGCCGACTGCTCCAGCGCCTCAGGTTCCGGCGCGACCGGCCGTGAAACCTAAAGTCGGAACTGTGCCGGCAGCCGTGCTCGGCGAAACTGATTCAGCGCCGGCGGAAATAGAGCAGCCAACAGACACGCCAAAGCCGACCAAACGAGTCTCCGGGCCCTTGCATCCGTAGCTATGACCCTTCAGGAACAATTTCGCCAACAGGCGCCTACACCCTTAGCACCGCGTCCCATTCAACTGCCAACTGCGGTTGAAGCCACACTCGAAAACGGACTTGAGATAGTGATAGTACCGGACGTGCGCTTGCCCCTCGTAAGCTATCGTCTCGCCTTACGCACCGGTGATGCCCACGATCCCGCCGGTATTCCAGGGTTAACGGATCTGCTCACTGGACTCTTAAGTGAAGGAACAGAGACGCACAGCAGCCGCGAGATAGCCGATCTGGTGGCCAAGATGGGCGCCACCTTGAGCGCGGGGGCAAACTCCGATTACACAACTGTCGCCGCCTCATCGCTGACAAAGTTCCATGATCGGATTCTTGATTTGCTGGCCGATGTCGCATTGAATCCTTCATTTCCCGAAAACGAAGTAAAACTGATTAAGGAAAACACCAAGGAAAGTCTGCGGCAACAGCGCGCGCAACCATCCTTCCTCGCTACGGAGATGGTGTCGCGCATTATCTTTGGGGAACACCCTTACTCCAAGATCGCTCCGACACTAGATTCGTTGGAAGCAACCACGCGCGAAAGAGTTGTCGAATTTCATCGCTCCCAGTTTGTTCCTAACAATGCCGTACTCGTAGTCGCGGGTGATGTTGATCCAGAGACTTTAATCCTGCGGGCCGAAAATCTGTTTGCTGACTGGAAGCCCGGCGCCGTACAGGCGGACAAGTTCCCCGAACCGCCGCAACGATCATCTCGCTCGGCCTACCTGGTTGATCGGCCGGGTTCGGCGCAATCGAATATTGTCATTGCGAATGGCGGCGGCATTACCCGTACCAGCCCGGATTACTTCCCGATGTTGCTGATGCATACAGTTTTGGGAGCAAATGCTTCGTCACGATTGTTTATGAATTTGCGCGAAGAGAAGGGTTATACCTATGGCGCCTACTCGAGTCTCGATGCGCGCCGAAGTGCCGGATCCTTTCGTGTCAGCGCGGAAGTTCGCACTCCAGTAACCGAAGAGTCGCTTAAGGAGTTTTTCTTTGAGCTTGACCGAATTCGCAGCGAGCCGGTGGCTGAAAAGGAACTGGACGATGCTAAGTCGTATCTAACCGGCGTATTTCCGATTCGCCTGGAAACGCAGGAAGGACTAATTGAGCAGATCGTCCAAATCAAGATGCTGGGATTACCGGACAATTATTTGCAAACCTACCGGCAGCAAATTCAGGAAGTGAAGATTGATGAACTGCAACGCGTGGCGAATGAGTATCTTCGACCGGACGAGGCCGCCATCGTTATTGTCGGGGATGGCGCGGAGATCAGCCAGCAAGTGAAACCATTCACGGATACAGTAGAGACTTACAACACGGCGGGGGAACGAACAGCACAATAGTAAGGGAGCTTGCAACAGAGCAACGCCCTTCGTCAGAATGTCATCTTAAGCGTAGAGGTTAATGGATCGTTGCAGATTAATAGCGACGACCTTAACACTCGGTTCCTCCTGATTTCGCCCGGCACGGCCAACATGCCGGGCGGTTTTTTATGCCTGTCGACAGCGCTTACCGCTCGTAGCGCAGGATCATTCCGTCGCTGCCCACTGCCCAGCCAATTTTCTTCTGAAACTGAAGCGCATACAGATTGTGGGTTATATTGGAATCTTGCTTCACCCAGGAGACGCCCCCGTCGCCACTCCGCAGAATCGTTCCCCCGCGCCCAACTGCCCAAGCCTCGTCTTCATTAACAAATTCAACACTCAGTAGTGTTGCGGGAACATTTGTTCTGACAGTCATCCAGTTAGCGCCGCCGTCAAATGTTCGCAAGAGCGTTCCTTTCGCGCCCACCGCGAGACCCTTCTTGTCGTTGCGGAAGTCGACGTGATAGAGGGTCACATCAGTTGTCGAATCCTGGCGCGTCCAGGTGTCGCCATTATCGTTTGTGAAGAGGGTGGTGCCACCCTCGCCGACAATCCAACCGCGCTTATCGTTATCAAAATCAACATGGATCAGTTCGGAGTTGCTGGGCGTGCGTTTGCGCTGCCAGGTTTCCCCGGCATTGTCCGTATAGATCAGAATGCTGTCGATAACACGATCTCGCTTGCTGACTGAGCCCACTACCCAGCCCTTTTTCTTTGACGGAAAACGTATGCAATAGAGTTCCACAGTCGCGCCATCGAATTCAC
>DASSCX010000286.1:0-3648 GCA_035697425.1 Pyrinomonadaceae bacterium
CTCATCAAACTCAACACTCGCATTAAGTACTCCGGCTTCATTTCCGGCGTACATCTTGAGACCGCTGTAGTGAGTCGTCGCCATTACGTGCGCTCCGCAACTCTTGCGAAAGTAATCGACGACAGCTACCCCCAACGCCGAACCTTCTTCGGGATCGGTACCGGTGCCAACTTCATCCAACAGCACGAGGGCCGGTGCTTCGCAGATCTCGATCATCCGGGAGATATTGGCGACGTGCGAGGTGAAAGTTGAAAGGTTCGCCGCCAGGGATTGATGATCACCGATATCCGCCAGAATCGACCGGAATAATGGCACGTGGGCAGCGTGCGCAGGCACAGGCAAGCCGGAGAGAGCCATTAACGAGAGCAGTCCGGCAGTTTTGAGAACCACAGTCTTACCTCCAGCGTTCGCCCCGGAGATGACCATCGAGTCGTTGTTCTGGTTGAAGCCAAACGAAACTGGAACCACAACGCCACCAGCGGCGCGGAGATTCTCTTCCAACAAAGGATGGCGAGCCTCGATAAATTCAAAGCTGTCTCCGCCCTCTTCGATGTTCGGGATCACACAGTTGAACTTCTCCTGAAATAACGTCTTCGCATTTATGGCATCGAGTTGCGAGACCGCTTGCGCGGCGCTTTCAAGCGCCGGGAATTCCTGACGTAACTCTTCGGTCAATCCAAACAGGATGCGAGCAATCTCCTGCGTCTCGAGCTCGCGCAGGCCCTGCAACTCATTGTTCGCGTCAATCGTATCCAAAGGTTCGACGAACGCTGTCGCACCAGAAGAGGAATATCCGTGCGCCACACCTTTGATACGTCCCTGGTGATCCGCTTTTATCGGAATCACAAAACGATCGTTACGGATGGTGACCAACTCGTCCTGAACCGCGTCTTCGGAGCGGCGCATCAGGCTCTCCAAAGATCGTGTGATGCTCGAACGCAGCCGCGCAATTTCATGACGCACGCGTGCCAGCTCCGGACTCGCGCGATCATCAAGCTCGCCACTCGGCAGGATTTTGTTGGCGATGCGGGCCACGAGGCTGTTGAGTTCTCGAGGTAATCCCGCAACGACTTCGGACAAGACCGGGCACTCATCGCGCTCAGCCATAATCGAGGCGCGTGCTGACAAGGCCTGAGTGCAGAGTCTACTTAGATCGAGAATCGTGACTGGATCGAGCGCGGTTCCGGCAACACGCAAACGCGCGAGTGCTTCCGCAGGATCATTAAGATCTGCGAACGACCACTTCACGCCGCGCTTTCTGAGTTGGGCACACTCCGCCGCAGCCGCAAGCTCGCTCTTGAGCGTGTCCAAGTCAGCGATTGGTGCCAGCAGCTCGAGGCGCTCGCGTCCCATCGGAGTTTGTGCTCCACGCTTTAGCAACTCGCGCAGCTTGTCGAATTCGAGAATATGAAATGCCTGTTCGTTCATTTTTAATTCAGAAGCGCCGTTGTCGGCGCTCACGGCCGCGAATCGCCAACGCGAAAATCTTCGTCAGATCAAGCACGTCGATCATCTTTTCCTGATGGCGGACAACTCCCAACATTGCTCCGTTTGGCGCGTCGCTCTGCGAACTGATCTCGGCGAGCAATGTTTCCCCCCTCTCATCAACAAGCAGGGCGAGCTGTTCCTCTCCACGCAACGCAACGATGAAATTATTTGGGCCGCTGCCGTCAACCGGCTTCTCTAAAAGGACAGACGGATCGAGCACGGTCAACATACGTCCGCCGACTGAGACGACCCCCAAAACGGCGGGCGGCGCTTGCGGCAAGGGGGTCGGCTGGCGCCAGTCCGCTATGCCGGCTATTTCCGCAGTAAACAGTGCAAAGCGGGCGCTACCTCGCCGAAAAATCTGCAATGACGGTCTATTTTCGTCGCCTGCCGAGTCCGCAAACGTCCCTTTAGTGGCACTATCCATTATTTTTGCTATGGCTATCATATAACCAAGAGACGTTAAACGGTTACTGCGTGAAACAGGTGTTAGTCTATGACTCCTGGTGCGTAACAAGTCTCTGACTTGCCGCGCGTGCTTTTGCTTGCTATGGGTCTTCGACCCTGGGCTCAGAGACCAAATCTCAAAAGGTGATTGTTGATCGGCAAGTCAAAGACTCGCCACGCACCGCCGGTCAAGACTTCGTCAACACCACTCTTGCTCGTAGGCGCGTCACTAGCAAACAGCTTGCGAAGCACATACGCGTGCGCGTAAAGCCTGCTTCGCAGGCTTGTTGCGCTAGAATGGCCATCAGAAATCGCACTCCAGGAGCAAAGCCCAATGGACGAATTCGATCGTTATCGCGCAGCGATGAACGAGAAACTTCTCGGCAGTAATCATCTCGGCATCAAACGCTTTTTCGCGCTCGATACACAGGCATACGACGATGGCGCGCTCGACAAACGCACCAAAGAATTACTTGGCCTCGTGGCTTCCACCGTGCTCCGCTGTGATGATTGCATTACGTATCACATCAAACAGTGCGCCGGTGTCGGTGTCACGCGGGAGGAGTTTTTAGACGCGTTTAATGTAGCGCTCGTGGTTGGCGGATCCATCACGATTCCCCACTTGCGTCGCGCCATCGACCGTGTCGATCACGTTCTCAATGAAACGGACAACGAAGCGGCTGCTCCACACAGTCATGACTAAGAGATTTCTTTGCCTCGTGCTGTTTGTAACATTTGTTTATTCGGGCTTGTTAACCGAGAAAGGGTTCGCTATGTCTGCACAGGAAAAGGTTCGCGTGCGCGCCCCGGAAATTAGCGGCGGTCGCGGCTGGCTCAATACTGATAAGCCACTTTCGCTCGCAGCTTTGAAGGGCAAAGTTGTGCTTCTCGATTTTTGGACCTACGGCTGCATCAACTGCATCCACATCATTCCCGATTTAAAAAAGCTTGAAGAAAAATATGCGCGCCAACTGGTCGTCATCGGAGTTCACTCGGCTAAGTTTGAGAACGAAAAACAAACTGAGAACATTCGGCGCATTATCCTGCGCTATGAAATTGAACATCCGGTTTATAACGACGCTGAGTTTAAGGTCTGGGAGAGTTATGGAATACGTGCCTGGCCCACACAGATCCTCATTGATCCGGCCGGTTATGTGATTGGCTCAGTTTCGGGCGAGGGAAACTACGACGCGATCGATCAGGCTATCGAGAAAACTGTCGCCGATTTTCGCAAACGGGGCGAACTAAATGAAGAACCGCTGAAGTTATCTCTCGAACGCGCTAAGGTTGGCGACTTGCCGCTCGCCTTTCCCGGCAAATTGATCGCCGACGCGAAAACTGATCGGCTCTTCATTGCTGATTCGAATCATAACCGCATCGTCATTACGCGTCTCGACGGCACGCTGGTCGAAACAATTGGGTCCGGCGCGCCAGGTGCCGCTGATGGGGCTTACGACAAAGCAACTTTCTTTCGACCGCAGGGTCTGGCACTTGATGGCGACAGTCTTTACGTTGCCGATACTGAGAATCATCTGCTGCGCAAAGTCGATCTCAAGACCCGCACTGTTCAGACTGTCGCCGGCACTGGCAAACAGTCACACGAATATTTCGAAACCGGCGCCGCGCGAAGTATTGCTCTGAATTCACCCTGGGACCTGCAATTGGTGGGACGGACGCTCTACATCGCGATGGCCGGAACGCATCAGATTTGGA
>DASSCX010000287.1:0-5669 GCA_035697425.1 Pyrinomonadaceae bacterium
AACGTGGAAAAGATCTACGGCGTGCATGGCCGTGCTGCGACACCCGAAGAGTTGCGCACGTCGATTGAGCGGCGACGTGCTTCGGATCTGAAGTAATCGGATCGCGGGCGTAATCGGATCGCGGGCGTCCCGCCCGCAATGAGCGCATAGCCTAGGCCACAAGACCATCGGTGAGCGGTAAGTCTCCGACTTACCGTCTTCGAATTCATTTTTACTTACGCGGGGCTAAGCCCCGCGATAAATTTACCGGGCGAAGCGTCCGGTAAGTCAAAGACTTACCGCGCACCACAATGGCCGAGCCATGGGAGCGCTCGAGGTTCGCTTTTCTTTATTTCCAAAATACGATCCACGAACCAACACGAACAACGCCTGCCCTCTGCGCCCTGTCTCCTGCCTTCTGCCTTCTGCAGTATAGTTCCCCCTAAAATCTGGCTCTTATTTGTAGAGAGGGGTGTCACTCGTGAATAAGGCTCGTGCTTTAGTTCTCAAGGCTAGAGATTCCCAGTCCACTCTCGCTGAGAAGCAGGAAGCTTTTTGCGAACTTGTCAGGATGTTCCAGGACATGGCGTACGCTGCCGGTTATGCCGTGTTGGGAGATTTTTGCCTTGCCGAAGACGCCGCCCAGGAGGCCTTTATTTCAGCCTGGCAAAAGCTAAGTCAACTTCAGCAGCCGGAAGCTTTTCCCGGTTGGTTTAAACGTATAGTGCTGACCGAGTGTAATCGCCTCACCCGCAAACAACCTCTGCGAACCATATCGCTTGACGAGGGCATCGATGTCCACGCTTCACATCCTGATCAGCAGTTGGCAATCGAAAAAGACGAGGTCACAAGGGCAGCGTTCGCGGCAATCAAAAAGCTTTCGCTCAACGAGCGAATGGTCGTCGTGCTCTTCTATATCAACGAACATTCTCAGAGCGACATAAGCGCGTTCTTAAACGTTCCCCTCACGACTGTAGCCAAGCGTCTTTACTCGGCGAGGATGCGACTAAGGGCCATGATGATGGATGCGGTCCGGAACGATCTCACCGCGCATCGTCCTTCACGTGACGCGAGCTTTACGGAAAAAGTGAAGGCCGGCATCTACGACGAATACACCGGGCAATACAGGTTTGAGCTCCGCCCCGAGTTGGTTGTCACGATCAGGCGAGAGGGCGCGCATTTGATCAGTGAAGCAGCAGGACAGCGAAACGAGTTGTTTGCACGCGACGCGGCCAAAAGCGAGTTGCTCACCACGGAATTTGACGGCCGGGGGGAGTTCGTAAGAAACGAACGAGGACAAATCTCTCACCTTATTTACTTTGAATTCGGAAATGAAATGGGCGTGGCGAAAAAGATTCGCTGATCTGGCTGCTTCGAAAGAGACGGCTGATTGATCATGCGACTATGCATCATCTGCCTGTCCCATTCTCACCTGGCTTTAGCCAGGTGGAAACCTCGTCGGTAATCCGGGAAACCGTTTAAACGGTTTCCAGAATGAAGTCTCACAGAAGATCACCTGACTGAAGTCAGGTGAGAATGAGACGACCAAAGGAGTCCACTAAAAACGGAAAGGAATGACCGTGACGAAAGTACGGCTTATTAAAGAGGTGCTTCTCTGGATAATCACGCTATTCCTTGCACTCGTCTGCCTGCGTTCAGGTTGGCTGAAGGTGACGGGGAACATCTTTTGGGTGCGTGATTTCCATCGCTGGGGCTATCCCGACTGGTTTAGGCTCGTGGTCGGAGTTACCGAACTTGCTTCGATGGCGCTGCTCCTCGTTCCACGCCTCGCCGCCTATGGCGCGAGTTTATTTGCTTTAGTAATGCTCGGAGCGATATTCACTCATTACACGAATAACGAAACTAGCCGCCTGCCTTTTAACCTTCTGCTTTTAGCGCTCTCACTAGTAATTGTCTTTGCCCGCCGGCCAGCGTTTCTTAAACCTCAGAAAGTTGGAGCGCCTTTGAATAAATCGCAGTAAGGAAGGGCGGCTTGCCCCCGCTCTTTTCGTACTCACTCCCCTTACCGCAAGTGTGGGGAGGTTGAATAAGGTGCAGCAAGGAAGGCGGCTGCCCAACTCGAATGACTGCGCTGAAGGCGTTCGCTAATCACAGCCCCGGATTGCGCTTTGGCAATCTGAAGCGACAGCAATCATCACGATTGACGTCTTGTAATCGCAACTCTATCGCCCGCCTCAATTCGACAGCAACGTCACAGAGAACACAACGGCCAACACGAGTGCAAAGGCGCCTGCGAGTGCGCGCCGCCAATTTCGTCCGGGCTGTTCTTTCGTGATTCCATGGCGCAAAGCCGCCGGCTCATTCAGCCAGACCATATGAGTGAAGGCCTGCATTTCATCAAGTCGCGAACTCACTGGAACGTGAAATCGATTGTAGAAGGGATTGTGATAAGGGTCGTGGATTCGTTGTGTCGTTTTCATGATCTATAACTCCTCGCTAAGGTTCGCTGAAGGGGACTCAGCGCGGTTACCGTGACGAGGTGCAACGACCATGCCTGATGGTGATCTGTTAGAACTGTCCTAAGCGTCCAGAGCTTTTTGCGCGTTTTTAAAAAGGATTTAGAGCTGTCAACTGGAGTTAACAGAGCAGGTAGTGCGCATTTAGGGCGGCCGGTACACCAACTGGGAGTCTCTGACAGATGTATAAGTAGAGTGAAACCGCCAAGCCGCCAAGGAGCGCCGAGTGCCCCAAGTAAAACATAAGACGAGCTTTGAGCTTTGTTCTTAGTAGTTGCTTTTTGCTAACTCAGTTGCTCAATCTCAAACTTCTGCGGCTCAAGCTTCGGAAGCGAACAAAGTTCAAAGAACCAAGTTCAAAGCTCGTTTTTCTTTCTTGGCGTGCTCTGCGCTCCTAGCGGCTTGGCGGTTTCGTTTTTCGATGACAAATGCGATATAGAAAATATTTCGGGCTTGCCCCCGCCCTGATTGAGTAACATTCAATCAGCGGGGGTAAACCACCCTTCCTGACTGCGCCTATTTCGCCAATCGCCAATCGCTAATCGGCAATCGCCAATCGGCAATGTCCTGGTTGACCACGGCCGAGATCTGCGGCGATCATTTAGCATGAAGACACCCTTGAAGACCTCGCTGATCATCATCGGGCTGGCCCTATTGGCATTGCTCGTCGGCGTCGCTTTCCTCGTCTGGCTCGTATCGCGACCGGACGAGACGGACGAGACGTTCGCGGCGAGGGTCTCAAAGACTTCCGGACGCCCCGCTTTCGAAGTGCAGGTCGAGAAGCCTCGCATGGATCGGCCCTTCGCCGGGATCCTCCCAAGCGTGCTGGAGACGAAACTTGTTGGCGAGCTGCGGTTCGACCACGCCAGCCCTGGCGCGAGGATCGGCAGCGTCGGACACGACCGCCTTGAGCTCAGCGCCGAAGGCTGGGACCTCTTGATCGAGACCGACGGCAAAGGTGGGATCGCTCCGGGGACGCGCCTGGTGTTCCCGATCGAGATCGCAGAGAAAAAGTGGACCCTGCGCTGCCGGCCCGCAGATCGGGCCGTGGGCTATCTCCAGGCCACCACCCGGGCGGGTTCGGGCGAACTCGACGGCCGCTTCCTCATCGAGCTCGCCAAATGCGCGGATGCCGCGACGGGAAAGATCCTCGATACGGAAGCCGGGGGTAATCCAGGCGACGCGTGGCCGTCGGAACCGCTCACCCTCCGCGGCAGCTTCGCCGGCCTGCCCCTCGGCCGTCCCTAAGAGCCCGCTTTCTTTTCGATGAAAGTTTCGTGTCTGTTCGTGTGGTTTCGTGGTTGGTATTTTTCTACCGCAGGAGCAGCAGGCGCCAGTTTCGGCGCCAGCTTCGTATGAATTCGTGGATCGGTTTTCTGTTGACCGAAATAAGATCCACGAACCAACACGAAGTAACACTAAACTCATTGCTCGCCCCGTGCGGCGGCAGAAGCTTGAGTCTTGAGACTTGAAGTCTTGAGTCTTGAGACGATCACTTCTAGCCCGGCCCAAACGAATACAACGCACTCTTCGTGCGGATGTAGATATTGTTGCCAGCGATCGCAGGGGTGGCCCAAACTTCTTCACCCAAGTCGTTCACCTTAAGGATTTCCCACTGCGCGTCCGCCTTGAGCACAGTGACTTTGCCACTTGCGCTTACCAGAAATACTTTGCCATCCGCAGCCACCGGAGAGGCGTAGTAATCCTCGAGAGCATCGGGCGTGCGCCCCATCTTCAAAACTTCGCCACTCGACGGATTAACCGCTGAGAGGATTCCGCCTTCCTTCATCAGATACATGACGCCTCGATAGACTAACGGCGCGGGAATATTCGGATAAGACTTGGTCATGCGCCAGGCGACGTTGGTTTGCGATACGTCCCCCTGACCGCCGAAACGTACAGCGGTAAGGCCATGGCCACCGACCGTGGAATTGCGAACGAAGTCGTATTCCGCCCGATCGACATATCCGTCACTGTTGGCATCCAGCCAGCCAAAGTGATCGTAGGCTTCAGCATGTCCTTTGACTTCTTCACGGTGAAGACGCTGATCCTTGTCTTTGTCGGATTGTTTCAAGCTGTCGTCGTAGGGAGGGAGAAACGGTTGCTCGCCGCCTTCGCCGACGACGTAGACCATATCAGCTCCGAGGACTGGTAAGCCCTTGGGATACGAGCCGACTTTGCCGACCCACCACAATCGCTCACCGTTATCGAGCGAATAGGCATCAAGCGAGGTTGAACCCAAAACCACTACTTGCGCGGGTCCATTCTTGGGCGTGTAAATCGCCGGCGTGGAATACCCTTCAAAATTACGACGCTCCTTTTTCCAGAGCACTTTTCCATTGCGCGTGTCGACCGCGACGATGAAAGAGTTTTCTCGCTGGTCACACACCATCACCAACTTGTTACCCACAAGCACAGGCGATCCGCCCATGCCATAGAAGCTATTGAAAGGTCCCAAAGGCAGGCGCCAGCGTTCCGTGCCATTCGGTCCATACGCGATCAATCCGAGTTCACCAAAGAATGCGTAGACGTTTTTGCCATCGCTAACCGGCGATGGCGATGCTGGATCGTTGGCTCGATAAATGATCATGTGACGCGGACGCACAACCTCACGCCGCCACACAATCTTTCCGGTCTTCCGATCCAGAGCGAGTGTGATCAGTTTGTCGCCCTCACTCGCCGTCAGAAACACGCGGTTGGCTGTGACGACTGGCGAAGATCGCGCGAACGGTACGACTGTTTTCCAGGCAAGGTTCTTGTTTGCTCCAAACTCAACCGGTGGCGTGGAACCTTCAGCTACGCCGCTCCCGTTCGGTCCGCGAAACTGCAACCATTGATCGGTTGCAGTCGTGGTTACTGGTTTGGAAGTCTTCTTCTGCGCGTGCACAGCACAAGCGGCAAAGAGAAAAATTACAGTTATGACGGTAGGAGTTGCGACGATCGAGAGTGATTTTGGAAGTCTCATTTTCTTGGGGTCCTTACTGGCTTGGGTCCTACTGGATCGCGGGCGTCTCGCCCGCACTGAGTTCACTGGATCGCGGGCGTCTTGCCCGCACTGAAAAATTTGCCACAATTCTAGCGCTGTCCTTTTACGAAGCACAACATTTTCAGTATTTCAGATTTGTGTGAAAAAATGACACCGCCAAGGCGCCAAGGAACGCAGAGGACGCCAAGGAAATAAAGCGAACTTGGTACTTTGTGCTTTGTGCTTTG
>DASSCX010000288.1:0-2845 GCA_035697425.1 Pyrinomonadaceae bacterium
GCGAGTGCACTTTCGTCCTGATTAACCTGAGCCTTTGCAATTAGACCCCATTCAAAAAGGTCTCGCGTCTGCGTTAGTTTAGCTTCGGCCCGCGTAACGTCGCGCTCATATGTTGCCAATAGTTTGTCCAGATGGGTTTTGTAATCCTTAGTTGCGTTAATGAACTCCTCCTGAAGTCGGGCCAGTTCATTGACGGGTTTTGTTTGTTTAGGCTTTTTCGTCTGGGAGCTGGCACTGTTGCAGAGGCAAGCCACAAGGGCAAGAATCGCAAACGTCGATTTAAGTGTAACGGCCATTTTGCTGCTCATTTTGCCCCGCTGAGCCATTCTAGGAACCAGACGCTGGATTAGCAATCGCCGGAGGCCGGGCCCCCCAGACTTGCCAGATTCCACGAAATAGTGCATAGTCACGCACGGTTAATCCTTCTCTCGCGCATCGACGGTGATGCGCCCCGCGCAAAAAGGTTTTGGCGCTGGCGTTTTGGATGGTTCGAGAGCAGGCTGATTTCAACTTCAGAAGCCGCTCCTAGAGCATTCGAAAACCGGCCCTTCGCTCCTACCGTTCGACCGAAGCAAATCCGATTCGCAGCTTCTCTTTATTCCCGTTAGGGACAGGTACATCTAATGACAATGAAACTTTATGTAGGAAATCTCTCGTTTTCGACCTCCAGCCAGGATCTGCAGGAGCTTTTTGCAGCAGCTGGCACAGTCGAATCCGCGAGTGTCGTGGAAGACCGCGACACTGGTCGTTCGCGTGGCTTCGGCTTCGTGGAAATGGCCAGTAAGGAAGAAGGCGAAGCTGCTATTGCTCAGTTCCATGGTAAGGAAGTCAACGGTCGCAGTCTGACAGTTAACGAAGCCAAGCCGCGCGAGAATCGTGGCGGTGGCGGTGGTCGTGGTGGTTACGGCGGCAATCGTGGTGGTGGGGGCGGCTACGGCGGCAATCGCGGCGGCGGTGGCGGTTACGGCGGTGGTGGTGGCGGCAATCGCGAGCCCCGCTGGTAAGACGGCAACGACGAATCGTTCTTTCTAACGGTACCGATCCGTAAGGCGAGCAGCTCAGTAGCTTTCTCAAAAGCTTGCCTGGCGAATCGCCTTACGGACTTACTGTAAACCTCAAACACTCGCGGCCCGACAAAAAGTCGAGCGGCATTCGACAGTCCGCTTCACGGTTCTCGTCTGCCTGATCGCGAATGCAAATTTCGGTTGGCGCACAGTGCGTCCGACCATTCGTATGAAGATGCGCACCTCAGAATTTGACTGTAGCGCTTGCGCAAAAGGAGTTTATGAATTTTTCTCAACTGGGGCTTGCGCCCGCACAGGTGCGGAGCTGCGAGTCTCTCGGGTATACCGAACCAACATTGATTCAACAACAGGCGATTCCTGTTGTTCTTAGCGGACAGGATTTGATCGGTTGTGCCGAAACTGGCACGGGCAAAACCGCCGCTTTCTTACTTCCCATAATTCAAAGGATAACTGAGACCGGTCCTGTAACTACGGCCACACGTCGTAAGCCAACTTCCAAAGGGACGGGGAAAGCCCGGGTGCTTGTTCTGGCACCAACGCGTGAATTGGCTGCGCAAATTGAAAAAAACTACGTCGAGCTAAATGCCGCTAAGTCTAATCGCAGCGTTACCTTGATTGGCGGCGCCAGCATGTCACGACAGATGGATGAACTCCGGCGCAACCCGGCGGTGATCATCGCGACGCCAGGGCGGCTACTGGATTTGGTTGAACGTGGTTCAGTTAATCTTTCCGCCATCGAAGTTCTGGTTTTGGACGAAGCGGATCGAATGCTGGACATGGGGTTCTTGCCGGCAATTCGCCGAGTCCTGGCGATGATTCCGGAAAAGCGACAAACACTGCTTTTCTCGGCGACGATGTCTGCTGAAATTGAGAGTCTGGCGCGCACGACACTAAATAGTCCGAAGCTGATCGAAGTCAATCAGCGTGGCAAACCTGCGGCTATGGTCGAGCAAATGGCTTATCCTGTGGCGCAAGAGTCAAAGACGGCTTTGTTGCTGGACTTGCTGGAGCGGGAGCGCTTTGAGCGCGTCCTCGTGTTTACACGAACACGACGTGGGGCTGAACGGCTTTCGCATATCCTGTCGGCGCGGGATCACAGCGTCAATCGCATCCACGCCGATCGGACCCAGTCGCAGCGCGAATCAGCGTTACGTGGTTTTCGAGATGGGCGTACGCGAGTTCTGGTTGCTACCGACATTGCCGCGCGCGGCCTCGACGTTGACTTGGTCTCGCATGTGATCAACTACGACGTGCCTTCGGCGCCGGAAGACTACGTGCACCGGATTGGCCGCACCGGCCGGGCAGGAAACCAGGGCCGTGCGATCACAATCGTGACCCCCGTCGATGAGCTATCGATGCGTGCGATCGAGAGGTTGACAGGTGAAAGCGTTGAGCGGGTGGTATTGCCCGGGTTTGGCGGCACGCATCACCAACCCAGCATTCCCTCGCGCTCGACAAATGGCAACAGACGCGGTGCAGGTGTGTCGTCAGGAGTGTTTACTCGCTCATTTCGGCCGCGCCGCGCGAGCCGGTAAACATAGGTTTTTGAGTTTCGGGTTCCGGGTTTCGCGTATGTGCGGCCTGGGACCGCCTGAAATCCAGGCGTCATCCCGACTTGAAACTCGAAACTTGAAACTCGAAACTTTTTGTTGAGGTGTCTCTCGAAACTCGGAACTCGCAACTCGAAACTTTTTAAGGAGAAATTGATTGGCAAAAGACGATTTGATTCCGGCTGAAGGCACCATCATCGACAAGCAGCCGAACGCATTCTTTAAAGTGCAGCTCGAGAACACTGATCACGTAGTGTTAGCTGTCATCTC
>DASSCX010000289.1:0-5843 GCA_035697425.1 Pyrinomonadaceae bacterium
GGTGGCGCGAGCGCGCGGTCTGTTTGAGCGGGTTCGGCTGGCTCCTTGTTCAGGATCGCACTCATGACCTCAATCGGAGATTCGCCGCGAAATGCTCGCTTACCGGTCAGCATTTCATAAAACATCACTCCAAAAGAAAAAATGTCGGAGCGGTAATCGACTTCCAGGCCCTTCACCTGTTCCGGCGACATATAACCCACCGTGCCCATAATGGCCCCGGCCCGAGTTTTTAATTTGACTGTTTCCGCTTCGGAGTCGCCGTCAAAGTCGCCGAGCGGATTGGTAAGCTTGGCAAGACCAAAGTCGAGGATTTTTACGTGGCCGTCCTTAGTGAGGAATACATTTTCCGGCTTCAGATCCCGGTGCACAATTCCTTTGGCGTGCGCCGCAGCTAAGCCGCGAACAATCTGCTGCGCACAATCGAGCGCTTTCTTAGCCGGAATCGGACCACTGCGGATCCTCTCACGCAGAGTTTCACCCTCCAACAACTCCGACACCACATACGACACGCCTTCCTGAGTGCCGACGTCGTAGATTGCAAGGATGTTGGGATGGTTTAGCGCACCTGCGGCCCGCGCCTCTTGCTCAAAGCGCTGGAACTGCTCAGAACCCGGCGCAATATCTGGAAGCAGAAGTTTGACCGCGACATCCCGATTAAGTGTGATATCGGTGGCGCGGTAGACCTGCCCCATGCCTCCTTCTCCAATTAACGAACGGAGCCTGTACCTGCCGAGACTGGTGCCGGGTTCTATTTTCACTTGTGCTGGTTGTACCGTATGGTGCTGGCTGGACCTGGGCTGAAAACCGACGCGGGGATTCTAATTTACTTCTGCTGAACGCGCCAGCGTGAACTTTGGCAAGCTTTTTTACTTGCGCACCTAACCTAATAATTCGTTACAGTTCGCTGGGTGACTTATGAAACGGCTTCTCTTGAGTCTGCCACTCTCGCTTCTTTTCCTCATCACGATCCACTCGAATCCCCTTCTGAATCATCAGGACCCGGCCCCGCTCAACCAGATCGAGACGACTTACGACTTCAAGAAAGATAAGACCACCGTGCGGCTAGCCCCCGTGCAGATCTCCGGCGCGATAGCGCAATATCATAGTGTTCACATTGCACCCGCTTTTAGTTATCCCGGACATGAGTTTAAGAAACCGGAGATAGTTGACTTCGAAGTACAGACGGTTGTGAAGACGAAACTGAAAATCGATCTGTATGTAGTGTTTGTTGTCGACGGCGAAACAATTTTCCTGAGTTCGAATCGCTCTGCAGTAAAGCGTCCCGTGCCGGGCAAGCGCTGGAGCGGTGAGCGTCTCGTGTTTCGCATGCCTTACGAGACGTTAATAAAACTGACAAAGGCCGGGACGGTTGAGATCAAAATGGACGGAGTGGTATTTCCCCTTACGGAGCCGGTTTTAGAGAGGCTGCGACTGTTCGCTCACGTGACTGAGGCGGCAAGTTAATAACAGCGGCATCTCGCGGCATCAGGGCGGCGATCGAGACATTGCCGCGGCTTTGCCCTCAAACGTCCTTACGCGAATGAAATATCCGGCACACCCGGGCAACTTCTAAGGCAAAGATTGTCCTCGCAGGAGACGTCTTCACTGGTCATCCAACTCTTTCATCACTGCAGCGAACTTCTCAACATCAATACGCGTGCGTTCGAGTGCGCGACGGCTCTCCAGATAGGCGGCCCAGTTCGGAGTTTGTGTCAAAGCCCTTTGCGTGTCTTCATCCAACGTTTGCGCCATGACGGCCACAAGGTCACTGACGATGCGGGTGTGTTCAAGTAATGATTGGATGATCGAGTAAGCCAGGCGTGCCTGTTCAAAGTCGAGATCACGAATTTCCTGCGACCCAGCCAATTCCGGTTCACGATCCATCACTAACCTCAAATTGGTGCTGCGACCTGATTCACGAAAGGAAGGTCAACTATGCGGGCCCGCCGTCCTTCGGCTTTTACCTCGATGCCGGTTGCGATGTAATCATACTTGACGTAACCGAGTGCCACGCGACACCCGAGATAAGGTGAATAAGTTGACGAAGTGATGCGTCCTATCTCTTTATCTTCGGCCGAGGTAATTGCGGCGCCAGTTGTGATTGCTCCCAACCCGTCAAAGACCAGGCCTCGCAGCTTTTTCGCCACGTGGCCCCGATACTTAATACGTGCGATGATCTCCTGCCCCACGTAACAACCTTTCGTATAGCTGACAGCGTCGTCCAAATTGGTTTCCGTTACCACGGTTGTGTCGTCAATGTCCTGGCCGTATCGAGGAATGCCCGCTTCGATGCGCATCACTTCAAGCGCGTCGTTACCGACTGGACGCGCTCCAGTCGCAATTAACTCTCGCCAGAGTTTCGCAGCGTGCGCGGTCTTTACGATCAAATCGAACCCCTCCGCTGCAGTGTGCGTTGCGCGCAACACAATGATTTGATCCTGGTTGTAAGCGCATCGCGTGACGTTTTCTCTTTCCAATCCGGCGGCGGTCTCACCGAGGACCGCGGCCAGCTTTTCCCGTGTCGCCTTTCCCTGCAGCGAGAGCAAAGCTGTATCAGTCGTTAGATCTGTGACGTGAAAATCACCAGCAAACGTAAATTTTTGGATTATTTGGAAAGCTCGGTCACGAGTTGCGGGTTCAGTTTCGAGTACAAATGTAGGCTGGGTGGCTTTATTGCTTTGAGCGTCGGCGATTCGAATGACGCGGACACTGGCCAGCAGACGCCCCTGTACGTTCGGAAACACCGCCGGCATCCAATGGTTCTCCGCCAGTGTTTTCATATCGTTGGTGATCAAGCCATTGAGAAAGGCCACCGCTTCAGATCCGCTAACCAGTAAACGCCCGCGTGCTGAAAGATCGAGCAAGCCGGCCCCGCGTTCGCGTACCGTCGCATACTCAAGTAACTGATCACCGTATGTTGCCGGTACGGACCAACCATCGCTTTCCGCCATCACCGCGCCGGACTCTCGGTGTATTTCATGGAGCGCCAATTCTCGCAGCGCGACTTTTTGAACTTCACTCATCTCTTGATCACTTTTACTGCCTACGCCTTCTGCCTACTGCCTACTGCCTTCTGCCTACTGCCTACTGCCTACTGCCTTCTCTCCTCTCTACCGCTTGGCGCACGAGCTTGTAGTCTTGCAACTGCGCCTGCTCGCGACGATGCGAAGCTAGCACCTGGGGACTGGGATGATAGATCGGAACCAGCAGGCGTCCGTCCCATTCGTGAACTTTCCCCACAGCTTCCTTAAGAACCAACTCATGAGACCTGATTCGCTTTAAAGCTTCGAGCGCTACCGAGCCAAGGGTTACGACAACTTGCGGGTCGATCAATTCAACGGTGCGACGCAAAAAGTCGGAGCAATTCTCGAGTTCGGTCTTGCTGGGCTTGCGGTTTGTTCCTGAAGGGTTCCGGGGATTGCAAAGCGCGGCACTAGTGATGAAGATTTCGGCGCGGGTTAGGCCAATCGAAGCAATGAAGCGATCGAGATTCTTTCCGGACTGATCGCCGCTAAACGGAATTCTGGTGCGGTCGGCGCCTTTGCGTCCCGGTGCTTCGCCGATAAACAGTGTCCGCGCCTTTGCTGAACCGTTAGCTTGACTCAACACCGCGGTTCTTTCACACATGGCCGGACAACGTGTGCAAGCGGCCGCGTCTGCAATCAACTGCGCGAAAACCTGATCTCGATACTGGGAGGCAGACACAAAGCAATTTCAACACAAACGGGGAAGAGTCCCAAGTCTCAAGTCTCAAATTTCAAGTTTCAGGTTTTACGTTTCAAGTTTCCTCTCTTATCCGGGGCTTAAAGTACCGCTCAGCCTTACTACCAAGCTTTCTTTGCGTCTCCGCGGCTTGGAGACTCGGCGGTAGAGCCATCTTGAGCCTTGAGACCTGAGACTTGAGCTTATTTAACGACCGTGATCTCTCGTGTCGTTGTGTTGAAATCGCCATTCGCTACCGGGATGTCGTTTTTGTCGAGCAGTTCCAGTCGCACTGTATGCTTGCCTGCTAACCAACCCGACAACCAAATCGGTTCCCACTTCTCGAGGAAGCGCGGATCATCATTGTCGACGATGTAACGCACCCGATATTCGCCGCCGTCACCTTTCAGCTTTGCATTCGTTAACCAAAAATCGATCATGATCGGATCCGCGTCGGCGTCTTTGTACTCTCCTTTGGGGCGACTGTAAGTCAGCAGTGGCTTGGTTGGATCAGCCTCGGCTCCTTTGCTGGCGTGCATGTCCTTGCCCTCGCGTGCCGGACTGGCACTAGCAGCCGGACTCGCACTGGCAGCAGAACTGGGACTAGCAACGGAGTTGTTATTGGCTATGGTCTGGCCGGAGTTCGTAGTGGTTGGCTTGCTGGCATCACCGCCGCCTTTGACAGTAAAGCTGACCATCTGAAACGCGCCCTCGTTTTTATAGCTCTCATGCCATGGCCGCGACGCAAAGACGCGCAAGGTGTGTTTGCCTTCCATCAAGTTTCGCAATTGAAATGGCTGATCGAGCTCGTAGTAGGCTTCGTAAGGCTCGTTATCAAGAATCACGTGGATGTGATTTCCTTTGCCAGTTGCTGGATCTTTATGCGGCATGTAGCCACGCAAGTCTCCGCTCAATTCGAGTTTGACGTCCACATTAGCACCATTAACAACTGCATCTCTGGCGGGGGTAACGATTTTCAAAGTTGGTTGCGCTTCATCCTGTTCGCCGCGCTGTTTCATTAGGTCCATGATCGATTGCGGGCGCGCAACCAAAGCTAGCTTTTGAATTGGCGGCGGTGTTACGACATTCGTGGCCGTGGTATTCGCGTTTTCAGGATTGGCGGCGCAACCGGCAAACGCGAGCATAGCCAAGGTTGCGATACTCAATATCAGCGATCGAGATATAAATGTTCCCATTGATTCCTCCGAAATTAGTATTTACCCAGAAGTGTGCGCTCAGAATGTCGCAAAGATCGAACAAGAATGCGTCGAATAAGTCTCAGTATTGGATGTCTGCCAGGTGCGCGTCTTGAGCGTCAGATCGGTACGGGAGCGGTAGCGACCGCATTCAAGTTGCGCCGCGACTCGGTACAGTACTGGAGCGTTAGCGACCGCATTAACGAGCGTTGATGTCAAGGTCTGGACTTAATCGCTAGCTCAGTTACGAGCGGTCGCTAACGCTCCCGCTTCCGTAATGTAACAAGTTGCTACCAATCTGAATGCGGTCGTTACCGCTTCCGTACCGTACCGACCGATTGCCGCGCTTGGTCGCTCGCTACTGGTCTCTACCTATCGGACAATTAACACCGAAACTCAACGCTGTGACCCTGAGACTTAAGACTTACAGTAGTGTAAAATCCGCGCGCCCCTGACAACTTAAACCGAAGGAGAGCGCCGCCGCCGATTTGAGCCATGAGAATGAATCCCCTGCGCAGCCTTTACCTTGCTACTGCCATACTCGCAGTCACCTCAGGCTTCTCAATCAGTTGCAACCGTACGAATCAAACAGCAGGGTTTCAACCGGAGATTCTGCCGCTGCCTCCGCAACTAACCACTTACGAAGCGATGCCAATTCCCGCTGACAATCCCATGACTCCCGAGAAAGTCGCTCTTGGCCGGCAGTTGTTTTTTGACGAGCGTTTGAGTGGCGACGGCTCCCGCTCGTGCTACTCCTGTCATGTCTGCGAGAAGGGCTTGACGGATGGACTGGCGAAAGCCGTGGGCGCTTTCAATAAACAATTGCCGCGCAGCAGCCCCACGCTTTGGAACATCGGTTATCACAAAGAATTTTATTGGGACGGACGAAGCGGTTCCCTCGAGAAGCAGGCAATGGCGGCCTGGACCGGCGCCAACATGGGCGCC
>DASSCX010000290.1:0-8159 GCA_035697425.1 Pyrinomonadaceae bacterium
GGGTTAATGTCGTCTCCCCAGGACTCTGTGAGACACCGTTAATTGACGAGATGCGGCAGGACGAGTTCACCAAGAAGATACTGGGATCGATAGTTAACTTCATACCCTTAAAGCGTCTGGGCAAACCCGAAGAGATCGCACCGTTGGTAGTGTTTCTTGCTTCCGACGCCGCGAGCTATATCACCGGACAGGTCTTTAGCGTCAACGGCGGCCTAAACATGGTTGGTTGAGGCGTGGTGCAAGCCGGGCGTGTGCCGCGATATCGCAAACATGATCACTAGTGCAAGTGACTGCGAAGACATCATTTCTGATCTGACTTTTTCAACCGTCCGCGAATGGAAGGAGCAACATCCGGGTGACAAGGCCATTGCTTACTTTCCCGTTTATGCTCCCGTCGAACTCATCCACGCTGCCGCGATGTTGCCGGTTGGCCTGAACGGAGCAGGCGATCAGCTCGACATCCAATACGCCGACGCTCGCTTCGGTTCGTTCATCTGCTCAATCGTTAAGACAACTCTCGAGCTGGGACTCACGAATCACCTGGCGCCATTTGACGGTGTTCTCTTTTCCTCGATCTGTGACTCAGCGCGGAATCTCTGCTTTGTGATGAAGCGAAACTTTCCCGACAAGTACATTGATTTTCTCCATCTCCCGCACAATCCAAAATCAAAATCCAGCACCGACTTTCTGGTCACTGAGTATCGCCGTTTGCTGGAGCAGCTGGAAACATTGAATGGCTGCCATGTCGACGATGATAACTTGAATGAAGCCATCACCCTCTACAACGCGAATCGCGCGCTGACGCGGCAGCTTTATGACGAACGGGCGCGCCAGCCACAACTGCTTCGCACCAGCGAGTTGTACGCGTTGGTACGGGTCAGCAACTTCCTCCCCGTTGAACAGCACACCGAATTACTACGGCGTACTGTTTCTGATTTGCCGACGCGTGTCGGCAAACAGCGCGACTCCATACGCATCATCGTGGAAGGTTCGTTCTGTGAACAGCCACCGCTCGATCTGATCAAGATTATCGAGGAAGCAGGTTGCTACATCGTCGATGACGATTTTGTACTCGGGCCGCGCTGGTTTCTTGAGGATGTGCCTGTCAATGGTGATCCATTAAGATCGCTGGCTCAAAGTTATTCCGAGCGAGCGGTGTACTCATCGGTACGTCATGACTCCCGCAAGCCGCGCCATAAAGAACTCATTGAAAAGGTCCGGCGTCGCAGAGCAGATGCGGTAATTCTGCTAATCGCGAAATTCTGCGAACCGGCACTCTTTGATTACGTGCTCTTCAAAGAAGAATTGGAGAAAGAGAACATTCCCCATCTGCTGATGGAGTTTGAAGAGAAGATGTTTACGTTCGAACGGCTGCGAACTGAAGTGGAGACCTTTGTTGAATCGTTGCTGTTTGATTGAGGGTGCGAAAACAATGCCAACGCAAACTGAATATCGCAGTGAACTGCACCAGCGCCAAAAGGAGTTGATGGTCAAGTGGTATGAACGTCTCAATGGAGCGGCTGAGAGGGGCAGCCCGCCCTCCGTCTCGATGATGATCTCGGGCAATTGCGTCGAATTGCTCGAGGGATTTGACGCCGTGCCGATCTATCCGGAAGTAAATGCGTTGCAGTTGGCCATCCGCCATCAGTCGCTCGATCCCATTCTTTTCGCAGAGGAAATGGGTTACGCGGCCGACAATTGTGCCTACGTCAAAGCAGATATCGGTGCGTACCTGAAAGGAATCACGCCGACGGGAGGCAAGCTTCCGAAGCCCACGCTTGTACTCTGCAACTTTGTTGGTTGCAACACCTATCTCAAGTGGTTTGAACATGTCGCGGAATTCACGGGCGCGCCACTCTACACGCTCGACGTTCCTTTCATGCGCGCAGACGATCCTTCGGCTGCAGACATTCAATATGTTGTTAGTCAATTGAAAGAACTGATTAAGCTCCTGGAACAATTAACTGGTCGCAAGTTTGATTACGACCGGTTCAAAGAGGGTGTGCGTTGTGCGGCGCGCGTGGAAGAACTCTGGTCAAACATCAAGCACCTGGCGCGCAGCGTGCCATCGCCCTTCGACGCCTATTTCGACGCGATCACTTTTATGGGGCCGCTGTATGTCTATCGCGCTAAACCGGAAGGCGTAGAGTTCTTTGAACTTGCTTTGCGCGAGCTGGAAGAGAAGGTTGCACGACATGAGGGCGTCAACGATCAAGAAAAGTTTCGCGTGGTGATCGAGGGACCACCGCCGTATCCGCACTTCCGCACTTTCCGCGACATGTTTGCCAAGTGGAAAGCCTGCGCGGTGGCTTCGACTTATTCGACCGTTGGCGGCTTATGGGAGTTTGGCGCCAGGCATGACCCGGAAGAGCCTTTCGAGTCAGTCGCGTTGCACATGCTCGCGCACAATGTGACGAATAGGAACTATCTGCAACGCTACGAGCAGATCAAGCGGTATGTCGAAGAGTGGGGCGCGGACGGCGTGATCATTCATTTCGTTAAAAGCTGCCGCTTATTCTCAGCGGGGCAGGGAGACATGCGCGACTATTTTACGAAGGTGTTGGGTGTCCCGACGCTGTACATCGAATCCGATCTGGAGGACCCGCGTTACTTCTCCGAAGCACAACTGCGGAATCGCATTGACGCTTATTTTGAAGCACTGGAACACCAAAAGGCCCATGGGGGCATGGTGACGAACAAAGCAGAAAACAATAGGCAGAATGCAGAACGCAGTACGATCCAGTAAGTCACATGAAACGTAACATTAGCGAAAATGCGAGTGTTGCTGGAGAACCGCAATGAGATTCGCAGCCGGAGTTGATGTCGGTTCGACGCAGACGAAAGCCGTCGTGATGGAAGAAAGCGCTGGCATCGTCGCCCGCGCCTTGGTTGATACGGGCGCCAATGTGGTCAGGGCTGCCGAGAATGCTTTTCATCTTGCTTGCCGCGAAGCGCAGATCGAACCGCGCGACGTCGGTTTCGTTGTCGGCACTGGTTACGGTCGCTACAAGATCACCTTCGGTAACGCGCAGATGACCGAGATAAGTTGTCATGCGCGCGGCGCCAGTTACATCTTTCCCTCGACGAGGACGGTGATTGACATGGGTGGTCAGGACGCGAAAGCGATCAGCATTGGATCGGACGGACAGGTGCTCGACTTTGTTATGAACGACAAGTGCGCGGCCGGCACCGGTCGCTTTCTTTCCAACGCTGCCGATGTGATGGGCATCAGTCTTGATGAAGTTGGTCCGCTCTCACTTGAAGGTACGCGCCCCGTTAAACTTACAACTGTGTGTACGGTCTTTGTTGAGTCAGACATTCTCTCGTACCTCTCGATGGGAAAAAAACCATCAGATATTCTGCGCGGCGTCCATCTGGCAATCGCGAAACGAACGATCTCGCTCGCGCGGCGCGTGTCCCTCGAGCCGGATGTGACGATGACAGGTGGCGTCGCGCGCAACCTCGGAATGGTAAAAGCGCTCGAGGAAGTGCTCGAGACGAAACTCCAGGTCAGTGCGGATGCTCATTTCATGGGCGCGATTGGCGCGGCCCTGTTCGCACTTGAAAAAGAGGACGAGAGTTTCGAGTCGGTGGTATGGAGGCAGGCGACATGCGAAACGTAGCGGGCATCGACTGCGGTTCGGGGTTTACGAAAGCCGTAATCATCACTGAGCGTGGAGCAAACGGCCAACCGGTGGTACTCGGCCGCGGCAAAACCAAAACCGGCGTGAACATGGAGGAAGCGGCACGGCGCGCTCTGGATGTGGCGCTTCACGACGCAGGTTTGCAGCGCGAGCAAGTTTCCTATGTGGCGACGACGGGGTTCGGTCGCTACGGTATAGGCTTTCGCGACATCCAGATCACCGAGATCACAAGTGGCGCGCGCGGCGCGTATTTCCTACTTCCCAATACGAAACTGGTGCTGGACATCGGGAGCCAGTCCACGCGAGCGATGAGCCTCACGGAGAATGGCAAGGTGAAGGCATTCAAGTCGAACGATAAATGTGCGGCGGGATCAGGCAGCTTCATCCAGAGAGCGGCAAAGTACTTGGAGGTGGGCATCGAAGACGTGGGTGAGCTGGCGATGCGGGCCACCAGTCCCCAACCAATTAGCAGTGTCTGTGCCGTCCTGGCGGAGAGTGAAATTATCAATCTTGTGAGCACCGGCCTGAGTGTCGAAGACATTATGCGCGGTATCTACGATTCGCTCGCCGATCGCGCCGCGTTGTTGCTAAAACGCGTTGGCTCAAGTGGCCAATTAGTCTTCATCGGTGGCGTGGCCACGCAACGCGGCATGGTAAAAGCGCTGGAAGATCACTTGAAGGTGCCAGTGATTGTCCCGTCAGATTGCGAATACGTCTGCGCGCTCGGCGCAGCGCTGCTGGGACTGAAGCGTTGCGATCAATCTAGCCAAGCCTTGAAGTCCACGTCACAAATGGAAAGACCACTCGAGCGAGTGGTCTAGTTCCTAAAGAAAACTGGTCTGCAGATGTAAGGAGAACTATGAAAGTCAAAGAGATAATGACTGCGAACCCGAAGGCCTGCACGTTGGATGATAATCTGGCGGAAGCCGCTCGATTAATGTGGGAGGCTGACTGCGGGATCGTTCCCGTCGTTGCCGAGGGAGGGAAGGTGGTCGGTTTGATTACCGACCGCGATATTTGTATGGCCGCAATGACCAAGGGGCGGAACGAGTCGAGTATTGCAATCGAAGACGTAATTTCGGGGAAACTCTTCACTTGCAAGTCGGCAGACGACATTCACAGCGCACTAAACACCATGCGTGACAACAAAGTGCGACGCCTTCCAGTTGTTACTGCTGACGGGAAACTCGCAGGGATGCTGTCAATGAACGATGTCGTGCTGAAGGCCGCCGAAGCCGCGGGTAAAAAGGCGCCTGAGCTGTCCTACGGTGACGTGGTGAATACGTATAAATCGATTTGCCAGCATCGGCTTCCGATGCAGCAGGCACAGGCGACGACCGCAGTCTGACGTTCACGTTCCTGGCCGGATCATCGGGTCGGTGAAACAGAAGCGTGCATCGTTGCGATTCACTCTACTCGGCGTGGGCGCAATGAACTCCCCCCGGTATGCGCCAGCCGGCTTGCTAGTTGAGCAGGGGCGCTCGCGCGCAATTATCGACGGAGGGTTACTAGCAAAGGCCAGGATTACTGCCTGGCTGGTTACGGATGAGCGCAGCGAGTTGAACCGAGAGATTCGGAAACTGGCCCACGTCCAAGGACTGGAGCCTCACGTAGCAGCTTTTAGATCGGACGACCTGATCATCGAGCCTCGCCCGGTAGTTCATACGTCTCACCCGACATTTGGTTATCTAATCCGTTCCTGCGGCAGGAAGATAGTATGGGCGCCAGAGTTCCTTGATTTTCCTCCGTGGGCCAGAGGCGCAGATCTGATGTTTGCTGAAGCTGCCGGCTGGACAAGATCAATACTTTTTCGGGGCGGTGTCGGCGGCCATGCTTGCGTTGAACAGGTTGCGCGGGATGCCGAGAAATACAAAGTCAAAAAACTGGTCTTCGCGCATATTGGCCGTCCGACGATTAAGGCAATCAACGCCGGCCAGCGCCCCAGTTTTGGAGAGTATGGCGCCGATGGTGACATCTATTCATTACGCAGTGATGGAAGCTTCTTCCGGAGAGCACTAACCAAACGTTGATCCATCTGACTCCAAAGGATCGCGGCCCCGTGAGTGCGGCCCCATTTGACCGCTGGTAATTACATCCATTAGTTGAGTGACAAGGACCGCTCGAGCCGAGGCCGATGAGTTTCTGACCAAACCCTACACGGGCAAACAGTTGCTCACAGCCTTGGCTCGACTTGTTTAGAACTGCGCTAGTCTGAATGCGAAAACTTCCTCACCGGCGTGCGCGAAACCTCGCATTCTACGCATTTCCAGTTTCCCGCATTCATCTGAAATCTGAGCATAAGCAAAGACGCAACTCAGGCTTTCATAGGAATGCGCCTTGCTCTAATCCAGCGTGCAAACAAGACAAAGAAAGAGGCGTTGCTGCCAAAGCTCTTCGGTGAGTCGCAGTCGCTTCTAAAAGTCTGCTGTTTGAAAAAGAGAGGAAGGAGTTATGGAAGCCAGAGGGCGCGGCGAAAAGGCCGCATAGCAAGACTGGTGGGAACCAGTCGTCACTGGCGAAGCAGTGGCGTCCTAACCCTGCCGAAGTTCGTTGCATAAGCCGCAACGAATGGGCATGAGATCAAGCTTGCAGGGGAAACGGGCGAGGCTTGCGGGAGAGTTACACTCCCAATATGAGCTCATCACGGAAGCCGAGACGGTCAGACGGTTATTGTCGAATCCGAGATCCTGTCCATAAAACACACCTACTGTGACTAAGTGGTGTGGGAGATCAGCGGAATGCGAGCGCAAGCTTGCATCCTGCCCCGCGACTTGTGGTTCTGGTTGCGAGTCGTAAGGGGACGCGAGGACTTCGTGTACCTCGTGGATAAGTCTCGAGCCTGGGTTCGCCCAGGTGTAAAGGATCGGAAGGAGACCTAAGTCGGCGGGTAAATTGCTATGCGAGCTACGCCGGAACCGGAGTATGGCTCTCTTCTAAGGAAGGGTAGGCTGGCTGTTTGCCAATGTCAGGCACGGGGCAGAGTGGCCGTAGTAGTCGGTGGAGCAATGTCCACCCAGGGAGACGATAACACCGTTTACAAGGCGAAGGACCACAGTCGCGATGCCTTCAATTAAGAATAGTCTTCAACTGCGTTGGGGATGTTCGAAAATGGAGATGAGCTCGCGCGCGATGGAGAGCCGGATGCGTTGAAAGATGCCCGTCCGGTTCGGGAAGGGCTTCATTGAGACCGCTTGTTCGCAAGAACAAGTATGGCGTGATGATTCTACTTCATAGAGCACAAAGCAATATCGCAGACACAGATCTGCGCGACAGAGTCGAGCGACAGCTCGACTGGGAACCGGAAATAATCTCGACTGACCTCGGCGTCGCAACCGACAACGGAGTGGTAACACTGACCGGGTTTGTGAATACCTACGCCGAGAAGTTGGCGGCCGAGCGCGCGACGCTGAGGACCTATGGCGTCAGTGCGGTGGCGAATGAAATTCAGGTAAAGCCGCTGTTCAAGAAGACTGACGCAGACATCGCATCGGCGGCACTGGATGCGCTGCAAGCCCGAGTTGATGTGCCCGACGAGAAGATCAAGCTGACCGTGAAGGAAGGCTGGGTCACGCTTCAGGGGGATGTTGATTGGTACTACCAGAAGAACGCGGCGGAATTGGCCGTTAAGTATCTGACCGGCGTGAAAGGTGTAACGGACAACATCAAGGTGAAGCCCGCGGTCTCTACGATTGAAGTCAAGGACAAGATCGAAGACGCATTGAAGCGAAGTGCAGAGGTAGACGCTCGCCGCATCAGCGTGCAAGCCGCCGACGGCAAGGTGACGTTAAAAGGTAACGTGCGCTCGTGGTTTGAAAAGAGTGAAGCCGCAAGCGCAGCCTGGGCCGCGCCCGGGGTAACACAGGTTATCAATCAAATCTCGGTCGTACCGTAACCCGTCAGGGTAATGGGTACAGCTTTGGCCTAATCCAGGCCGAGTTGTACCCATTGTTTGTTAAGACGCACCCAGTTCGATGGGGCGAATGTCCTCACCGAGAACTGTACGCGGAGTTTCTCGGAGTAATGGCTGAGACAAATCTGACTACGACAGGAGCTACGATTTTTCAAAGCTTCGTAGGCTGACGATCGGATCACCAGTGGCGTTTTAGCGAAGAGCTCGGTGAAAAAGGAGCGCAGGCCAGCACGGTCAGGCCACTGTGAGCCGCGTGTCGCGTTCTGTGAATTGTGCGGATCGTCGCTCGTGCGTAGCGATCATGCGGGCAGGAATGGAGAATGTGATGTTTAGGTTGTCATTCATTGCCCTGATAGCAACTGTGCTCCTGCCGGTTACAGCGAGCCAGGCGTTGGCCAAAGAGATTACCGGGGCGATCCTCTCGGAGGGGATCGGATCGATTGGGGAGGTGCGAACATGCCAGGATTAAGATCGACATTAGATCCGGAAGAGCAACCTGATTTCATTGAGGGCCCAACAAAATACAAGGTTGGAACAAATCAATCGGAGCTCGTCTGCGGCTTCTGCAATGAAACGTATTATGTTGATGACGAGACGTTCCATCA
>DASSCX010000291.1:0-41105 GCA_035697425.1 Pyrinomonadaceae bacterium
GGCCCGAAACTCGATTGTTTCCACGCCGGAATCACGCAGAATCTGGCCCACTTCATGCCGACTGCGCAAGTGAGGCGAGAGCTGTGGATCCCGGTCATCGCCGAGACCTCCCAGGTAGATGATGCGTCTCACCCCGGCCTCTCGCGCCGCCTGGCCAAAGTTGATCGCCGCCTGCCGGTCGTCTTTCTGAAAATCCGCAGAACTGGACATCAAGTGAACGAGATAGTACGCGGTATGCACGCCGGCAAGTGCTCGGTGGAGTGAATGCGCATCAAGTACATCACCGGAGACTATCTCGGTAGCGGCATTCACCTGAGACTGAAGCTTCTCTGGATTCCGCGCGAGACAACGTAACCGGATAGGCTGCTCTTCCAGCAAAGGGAGCAACCGCGCACCGACGTACCCAGTGGCGCCTGTCAGCAGCACGAGTGGGCGGTTGGGATCTTGTTCAGCAGGCATCAAACTTGGCTTTGCAAAAAGTCGGAACCGCAAGATCGTCCGTCGCGTCAGGGACGAATGTAATTAGCTCGCATCGGTGCAACATGAATTGCCGCGTTCCACGCGGCTAGCCCGCGGGTAGATAGGGACAGCCGCCTTCTCACCTTCATGAGGTAGCAGCGGCAAGCGCACCTTCCAGACTGACCATAACCGCCTTCCGGACTGAGCATAACTGACGCGTGCCAGATCGGCTATCATGCCCTTTCAACCAATGACCAACAACTGCACCAGCCAATCAGGACTGCACTGTGAGGTGTACGGCAGCAGCGGCGATCCGGTGCTGTGTCTTCACGGTCTCGGGGCCAGCACTTACTCTTTCAGGGAGTTTAGGGAGCCACTCGCGAGAGAACACAAATTATTCCTGCTCGACTTCAAAGGCTTCGGAGCCTCTCCTAAACCCAAAGACAAACACTACGCAATCACAGAACATGCCGAGTCGGCTTACCAGTTCATCAGCGAACATGACCTGAGCAATCTGACCTTGATTGGTAATTCATTCGGCGGCGCCGTTGCTTTGTTGGTTTCGTTGCGCCTTTGTGAAGAAAATTCGGGAAGGTTGAAACGGCTAATACTGATCGACAGTGGCGGTTACAATCTGCATCTGCCCACGCATCTCAAGATGCTGCGCACTCCGCTTCTCGGCTGGCTGATGATTCACCTGTTGCCACCCAAGCTTGCGGCGCTGACGGTACTAAAGGATTCGTACTATGACGATGGGAAGATTGCGAAAGAGCAAATCGAGGCCTACGCGCGACCGATTGCGGACCGCGGCGGGCGCCACGCATTACTGGAAACGGCGAAACAGATCATTCCTCAGGATTACGATGAGCTGATTAAGAAGTATCCGAAGATCACTGTGCCGACACTGATCATCTGGGGGCGTCAAGATAAAGTCATTCCGCTCTGCATTGGGGAGATGCTGGATGCTGCACTTCCGGATTCGAAGCTAGTAGTTATCGATCGCTCGGCGCACATACCTCAGGAAGAAACTCCAGAAGCCGTTGTGCCGTTGGTTTTGGATTTCCTGCGCGCATGAAATTAGTAGGGGCGGCCCTCCGTGGCCGCCCCTCTTTTGCACTTAGCTATTGCGGCTGGGTGTCCAGCAGGATCCACTCAACAATCGAAAGCGGCAGACTTCCATTCTTAAGCAAGTCGTCGTGGAATTGTCCCAGACGGAAGTTTGCGCCTTGCTTGTCTCGATATCTTCCCAGCAATCGCATAATCTGCCATTTGCCTACCATGTAAGTGATCTTCTGAGTCGGATTTGCGGCCGCGCCGGCGGCTTCTCCCGTCGCCGCTTCACGATCGAGTCCGCCTGCTTCCATGAAGTAATTCACTGCTTGCTCAAAGGTCCACTTGCCCGTGTGCAGGTTCACGTCAACGCCGATGCGCGCCGCGCGATAACGCGACAGCCTCAGCACTTGTCCATTGCCCGCCGAATTAACTGGATACAATCCCGAACGTAACAACATCTCTTCGCCATAAAGTGCCCAACCCTCAATGAAGATGCCATCGCCATGCTGCCGCCTGATTTCATTCGGCAAATGGTTGGCGATAGATAGTTGCAGGAAGTGTCCGGGAATTCCTTCGTGTCCGAGGATTGGCCGCGGGTCCTCAATCGCCGCGCGGATGTAGAAGTTCTTACTTTCAGGGCTGTACGTTGGAATGAAATAGAAACCACTGTTGTCTTTGTCATACACGCCGGGAGGATTCATAAAACCGCCGGGACTCGTCGGTTTAAAAGCTTCCGGAAGTTGGCGAATGGTGAACGGTCCGATGTAATTAGGAATGGTGATCAGCCGATTCGTCTTGAGAAAACTGATCATCTCCTCCTGGCGGCTCTCATAGGCCTTTAAGAATGCCTGCTGATCGGCAGGGATGTTTTTGCTGCGTGCCGGATTGGGATCGGCGAGTGCCGGATCAGACAGCAGCGACTCTAACCCGCGATAACGTGCCAGCTCCGCCTGTCCGAGCATCTCGATCTGTTTAGCATCGAGCGGCAGCAGATAGATGTTTTTCAAAATGTAGTTGTAATGCTCCTCGCCCATCGGTTTGAAAGCGACCATTCCGGGCAAGCGCCGTTCTAACCAGTCGGCATAACCGTGCAGCGCCACGAGTGCGGCATCCCGGGCCTTCACGAGGTCATTACGTTCTGCCGGATTAAGACCGTTGGCGAGCGTCATCAGGCTTTCGTTGAAGAGGCTGTCGATCGAACGTGCAGATTCAATTGCCAGCTGAGCATAAAGGCGCACTGGCTTAATAAGATTCTGTTTGCCCTTCTCCAGCAATTGCGGCATCTGCCTTAGGCGCTCGGTGGCAGCGAGGGAGCGATTGCGCGGCGTGTCGTACTCCTTCTTGAGGAGCGAAAAGATCCCATTACTACATTCGTTCACGTAGACCTGCGGGTCGCTCTGTTCAAAATCCATTACTCGATTGAAAAAAACGACGCCGTCGATTTGCGCGCGAAAGAGCATCCAGTCGATACGATCATCTTTGCTCCAGCCGCTCGTGGGCATCGCATCGACTTTGGCAAGTATCTCTTTGGCGTGCAGGCGTCGAGCTAGAACGGCGGAGAGCGAGTAGTCAGTGAGACGATTGTCCCAGGTGTGCAACCCAGCATCGCTAGAGGCGACGGGAAAATTCTCATTGCGCCAGTTGTAATAATCCGCCGCCAACTTGTGTAAGTCAGCCGGAGTTTTTGGTTGCTGGGCACGTGCAGGTGAGAACGAGCAGCTGAAGATGATGAGAATTAGGACGACACACGCATAGGATCTCATTTAGTTGGACCTCTTTTGTTATCGCGATTGTTTTTCACTATCATTCTCACCGGGCTTCAGCCCGGTGGTAAAGGCGGGTAACAAGACATGCTAACCGTTTCAACGGTTTTCTTTGCCAAAAATAATTTTCTTATAAACCGTTGAAACGGTTAGTGGCTCATTGGGGAACTCTAACACACCGGGCTAAAGCCACGGTGAGAATGAGAATTTCAAAGGCTACGCCTCCCTAGATTTCAACAACGCGCGCGCGTTGCGTTGCAGTCCTGCCAGCTTTGCGCGCTTCATTGCGCTACCGCGGAAGCGTTCGGCGTAGTCGCTCGCAGTCAATTCCAACACTGCTGCAAGGTCTGCATTAACGTTTCCTGGCCGCGGCGCAAAAGACTCTTCCTTCGAAGTTTGTGCAAAACTATTCCAGGGACAAACGTCCTGACAAATATCACACCCGTAAAACCAGCCTTCCAGGTGCTCGGCAATCGAACCAGGAATTTCGGGCGCACGCAGTTCGATGGTGGCGTAAGAGATGCACTTGTTGGAGTCAACCACGTAGGGTTCCACAATCGCATCAGTGGGACAAGCGTCAATGCATAGCGTGCACGTACCGCAGTGGTCTTCGATCACTTCCTGGTCGTACTCGAGATCAAGATTGGTGAGCAACTCACCAATGAAGACCCACGACCCAAGCTCCTTTGTAATGAGGTTACTATGCTTGCCAATCCAGCCGAGTCCGGCCCGCACACCCCAGGCCTTGTCCATCAGGGGTTGAATGTCAACGCAAACTTTACCGCACGCAGTGGGAACCTCGGCCTGAATCCACGTCAGCAAGTTGCGCAGTTTATTAGCAACCACATCGTGATAGTCATCACCCCAGGCGTAACGGGAGACTTTGCCTCTGTCAGATGTGGTCGAGTGCTGCTCCGGAGTGTTGTAGTTGAGAGCGACGACGATTACGGAGCGCGCTGCGGGGAAAACCTTACGGGGATCCGTACGCTTTTCCGGGTCGCGCGCCATCCATGACATTTCGCCGTGGTACCCACGCGCCAGCCACTCGCGCAATCGTTGCTGCTCGGTGTTTAGGGAAGTAGCCGGAACGATGCCCACGAGCTCAAAACCAAGCTCGCGGGCGTGCTGTCGAATCTGATCGCTGAAACCTTTTGGAGGTGGATCGACGGCTGTGGGGGTGAAAGTTTCGCTGGCTCGGTACACGCAAGTCAGGATAAGCGTGGACGGATAGCGCGTCCAGCTATGGCGACCGGGTGAAAACGCGAGAGCTAGTCGATCTTTTGCAACGTGACGCTAATGAGCGGCGATTCGCCGGCGGTTTTGCTGTACGACAGCCAATATCCGGCTTTCGGATAACGTGTCATTTTGTAGACCGAACCGTCAGGTTTTGCCGCTAGCTCTTCACCAAACAGAACCTTTGGAGTCGGGACGTTCTGGGCACCTTGAAGAAAATTGGCCGAGATAGCCATCACCTTCTTGGTCTTGTCATAGAAAATCTGCGCGCTTTCCGCATCGTTGAGCATGAAGAAATCCTGCTCATCGCCTTTGTCCGCCGGATTGCCAAGCTTTTTACGTACTTCATCGGCAGCCATACCTAACTGAATGCCGCGATACTCTTGAAAGAGAGGTTTGTCTGGATCTTCGGCTCGTTTTTGTCCCAGCGCATTCGGAATCACGAGCACCGCTCCGCACAGTGCGGTGCACAGAAGCAGTAGGTTCCGGAATCGTGCCGGACGCTTAATTAGTGAGTAACTCATCGGGCTTCTCCTAAAAGCAGTTGACTTAATTTATGAAAGGGTCCGAGGCCGGAACGGCGGATTTGTTGAACGAAGCTGCCCGAACGGCCTCTCCATCGGGTCCGATTAAGTGGACAATAATCCCATCAGTTTCGTCCTGTCAATGCTCGCGCTCGGAGGTAAGTTGGGAGTGAAATTTGGAAGAGCGGTGCCGTTCTCTCTCCCCAAAGAACGCCACCGCCCTATCAGTGGAACGACGGAGCACAAACCGTCCTGAAGGCCGTGCCTCAACCTTAAGGACGAGATTACCGGCGTTTCCAAGATCGTCAAAGAACCAAGGAGTTGAGGATTTCAGAGATCTTAACTAGTAAGGTTCAGCCGTGAGAAAAATATGATATTTAGGCAGGGACACGAACCCATATTCCCCGGGATGGATTCGATTGGCGATTGCAAATGGCCCGCAGCGATGGAAGCCAATTGGAAATCGGCAATTGGGAATTGGCAATGGGATCATTGACTCGCACAGGGTTTTGGCATATAGCCCTTGGCCCGCAAGTCAATCAGTGGTTACTCGTGCGAGACCATGGCAAATCAAAAATTTGCCTGCATAACAAAGGAGCTACTCAGATGAGAAAGATAAGCCGCGTGGCCGCGATGATAGCCGTCGTATTGCTCTTTACTTTTGTTCAAATAGCCTGCCAGCCGGCGGCAGATACAAATCGCTCAGAATCTCTCGCGCCTGCCAACACCAATTCCGGAAGAGAAACAGTCGATACCGCCTCGATTGAGGCGGAACTACTACGTATCGAGAACGATTGGCCGCGCGTCATCAAAGAGAAAGACGTGGCCGCAATCGGGCGGGTCGAAGCTGACGACGCAATCTTTATCTATCCGGACGGCTCTGTCGGAAACAAACAGCAGGATCTAAACGACATCGCCGGGGGAGCATTGACCGTGGACGCCATCGAGATGTCTGATCTCAAGGTGAAGGTGCTCAACAACGATGCAGCGTTTGTTACCGGTCAGACTGAATTTAAGAACGGCAAGTATAAGACGCCTGATGGCAAGGCGATGGATATCAGCGGCAAGTATCGCTTCATCGATACCTTTGCCAGGCGTAACGGTGATTGGCAACTAGTTGCAGGAATCTCGACGAAGATCACCGCGACAGCAGCGCCCACTGCTTCTCCAGCCGCTCCCACGGCGACGAAAGCTTCACCCGCGATGAAACCTTCCCCGACGATGAGAACCTCGCCAGCGGGCTCACCCGCGGTGAAAGCGCCGACGACCACGAGCTCACCAATGACGAAAGCCACGCCGTAAGAGAAAACTGGAAGGTGCTTTAGTCCGGAAGTGCGCTTTACCCCCGCTGGTTGAGATCCAACCAACCTCAGCGGGCGCAAGCCCAGCTTCCCGGGCTCCTGCTTCTACTGAGGTATTAAGCGACTATTGCGGCAAAAGGCAATGATTGCAACCATCCGCAAGCGTGAGATCTCATGCCGACTTGCGATTGCGCTCATCCTTGACTAATTCGGGCAATTGGCATAAAACCCCGGCGCTACATCACAACGCCCAATCCAGGAGTTACATCATGAAAAAGATCTTCGCAATCGTGTCTCTAATGATTTTTGCGCTCGCTTGCGCAGCCCCGCCTACCAACGACATTTCGACTAACCGTGAGGCGAATGTTGCCGCCGATAAGCCGGCTGCGATGGCGATGACTGAGGCAGATGCGATCGCCAAAGAAAAGGCAATCTGGGAAACAATTAAAGTTAAAGACTACGAAGCCTTTGGCAGCATGTTGGCCAACGACCAAATTGAAATAACCGATGTTGGGGTAAACGACAAAGCTGCCTCAATCGCGGGCGTAAAAGACTTCGAACCAAGCGAAGTTGTTTTCAGTGACTGGAAGTATGTGCCGATTGATAAGGATGCGTTTGTAGTTGTCTATACTGCAAACATGAAGGGAAAGTATAAAGGCAAAGAGTTTGAGCCTCAGACTGTGCGCGCAAGTTCAGCCTGGGTGGCTCGTGACGGCAAGTGGGTGGCAATCTTTCACCAGGAATGCCCGGTAAAGCCACCGATGACTCCTACGGCTACTCCTGCTACATCAGCCAAGCCGATGGCGTCGCCTTCCACCGCTCCGACGGCGGCGGCTACACCCGGGGCGGATCCAATTGCCAATGAAAAGATGGTTTGGGATTTGTTCAAGGCTAAGAACTATGACGCCTTTGCAGACTTGCTCGCCGCCGACTTTATTGAAGTTGAACCCGGCAATGTTTATGACAAGGCAGGATCCGTCAAAGGCGTGAGCATGTTTGATGCTTCGAAGGCTGTCCTAAGCGATTTCAAAAGCGTCAACATCGACGCGGATGCCGCGATCGTGACGTATGTTGCCAAGAACCCGGGGTTCGCGCCTGACGGTGAACGTCACTCGACGATCTGGGTCAATCGTGGCGGAGAATGGAAGGGGCTGTTTCATCACGGCGGCACCCCGGTTGCGAAGATGCCGGCCACGCCGCAAGCGACAGCTTCGCCGGCGATGAAATAGTATTCAGGTCTTAGTCTTAAGTCCCAAGTCTCAGCCCCCAAGTTCGTTTGCTTGGGAATGGGTCTTGGGATTTTTGGCCTCGTATTGGAAATCCAGAGGGGGTTTCTGTACGTTCGGGCTTCTTAGCTCACCGATTTGCTGGGGATCCGCTACAACTTCACACCTGAGACTTGAGACTTGGGGCTTGAGACCTATCAATGCCAGATACCTGGTATCTGTGTCGCGCATGAGGGGCAGGTTCCCTGTCGTGTGACATTCATCTGACGAATGAGATAGCCGTAGCGTTCAACCAGCAATTGATCGCAAGTGGGGCAATAAGTGTTTTCCCAACGTCCGACCTTGCCGGGCAAATTCCCCGCATAGATGAAACGCAAACCTGCGCTGCGGCCAATTTCGCACGCGCGCACGAGCTGCGCCGCGGTCGTGTTGGCGTTTTCCTGCATGTGGTAGTCCTGATGGAAGGCAGTGACGTGCCAGGGAATATCAGGAGAAACTGAAGCGATGAAATCGGCAGCTTGTTGCAGTTCCGCTTCCGAGTCATTGAACCCAGGAATGATGAGGGTAACTATCTCTTCCCAAAAGTCGCGTTCGTGCACCATCTTCACCGTATCTAGAATGTTATCGACCACGCCGCCGAGTTGCCGGTAGTTCCGATCACTCATCGACTTCAGATCAATCTTGTAGCAATCGGTCCAGGGCCGTAGATAATCGAGCACTTGTGGAGTCGCATTGCCGTTCGAGATGAATGCCGTGCGAAAACCTTCGGGACGAGCTTTTTTGAAAACCTCGACGGCCCATTCAGCGGTAATCAATGGCTCGTTGTAACTGCTGCCGACGAGGGATGCGCCATAAGCCTTGGCCATCGCCACCAAGCGATCCGCGGTCACTTGCTGAGGAGCGGTGCCGGCAGAATTATCACGCAGCGCTTGCGACGTCAGCCAGTTTTGACAGTAAGCGCAATGAAGATCGCAGCCGAGCATGCCGAAGGTGAGCGTGTCGGAACCCGGCAACACATGGAAGAAAGGTTTTTTCTCGGTAGGATCGCTGGCAAGCGCGGCGACGTAATTCGTGGGCACGCGCAACTCGCCGCCTTCGTTGAAGCGTACTTTGCAGATGCCACGCTTCCCCTTATTGATCAGGCAACGGTGGCCGCAGGCGTAACACCTCAGCGCGTCGTTGCCGAGTTGCTCAGTCAACTCCGGCGCACCTGCCGTTGTCAGCGCGTCGAGCACTTCTGCCAAAGGGTTTGCTGTTTTACTGCGCGGCATGACGAACCTCTGTTTCAATAGGGGAAAGCACATTATACGACTAAAAAGAATCGCTTTGTACTTGGTGCTTTGTACTTAGTACTTTGTTCTTGATACCTTCCTCGAAGTTGCTTTTGACGCTCGTCGCACAAAGAAAGAAACATAAAACAAGAACCAAGACCTAAGCTCAAAGTACTAAGTTCGTCTTATTTGAAGATGATTATCGAAGAAATCACCGTTACAGCCTTTCAACAGCACACCCGCATCCTCGGTTGTGAGAAAACCAAACGTGCGGTCTGTATCGATCCCGGAGATGATTCTGAAGAAATCGTCCGCGCTATCGACAAACACGGATTTGAACTTGAAGTAATCGCTTGCACTCATGCGCATCTAGATCATGTCGGAGGAGTCGCGGCACTAAAACAACTAAAACCGCAAGCGCGAATCATGCTGCACCAGGCCGACGAGTTTATTTACCAGGCGCTTCCGGAGCAGGCCGGGTGGATTGGCATACCCCGCTCACAGTGGGCGGCGCTGGGACTTGATTTTGCGCAGCCGCCGGTCGTCGATGAGTACTTTAACGATGGCGACAATTTGCGTATCGGTGAATTGGAATTTCAAGTGTTGCATTGTCCCGGGCACACGCCCGGTCATATCGTCTTGTTTGCCGCCGCTGAGAAAAAGGTGTTCGTAGGTGATGTGCTTTTCGCCGGGTCGGTGGGGCGCACGGATTTGCCGGGCGGATCGTCAGCCCAGCTCATCGCCTCTATCAATGAGAAACTTCTGCCGCTCGGTGATGATGTGGAGGTCTATTCCGGTCACGGTCCAGTCACGACGATTGGCATCGAGCGCACGACTAATCCGTTTCTGACGGGAGTCTATGCGTTGGGAAGCGGGCGGATGTGAAAACAGTTTCCATATATCATTTTTCATTGGAACTGAAACCGCCAAGCCGCCGAGAAACTGAGAGCACGCCGAGGAATAAAACGAGCTTTGAACTTGGTTCTTTGAGCTTTGTTCGCTGATGGAACTTGGGAGGTGTAATCAAGGCTGAGCTATTAGAAGTACAAAAAAAGGGTGCTCAGTTCGTTTTATTCTTGGCGTGCACTGCGTTCCTTGCCGACTTGGCGGGTTCAGTTCCCAATGGCAAATGAGAAATGGGAAATGATATATGGAAAATGTTTTTGTTCTCGACCGGGTGCCTACTCGTCACTGTTCCTTCTGCCCCGGTGAGCGGAGCCGACTGGCCTTAAGTTCTTCCCATTTCTCTTTTTGCTCGTCGTCGAGTTGGCTGGGTAGAGATTCGACCGGAATGTTGTTCGTCGAGCAGAAGTGACGCCATAGCACAAAGCGGAGATCAAACTGTCCCGTCTGGTCTGAGATCACGTTATCAACCGGGGGCGGTTCTTTCTTTTTATCCTGCGCCATTGTTCCCACTCACTTCGTCTATTTAAAGGATGCCGGAAGTGTAGCATGGCCAGCGAGATCCAAGCAGTCGGCGGTGAGCCGAAGGTAGCGGTGCTGAGCGGCAAGCCGAGAAAGTTGAAACCGCCAGCCGCTGAGGCTCAAAGACGCTGAGTGAAGAAACAAAGCGGAGAAAACAAAAGACGGGTTTTGCGGATCTTCCGAATCTAATTAACTTTCGCGTCTTGGCGACTCACCGTCTCGGCGATTAGTGCTGACAGTATCAATCTTCATTTAAGCGACGGTAATCTCTTCGCTTAAATAAACGTCCTGAATTGCGTTGAGCAGTTCCACGCCTTCGCTCATCGGACGCTGAAACGCCTTACGTCCTGAAATCAAACCGGTACCGCCGCCACGCTTGTTAATGACCGCCGTTCGTACGGCTTCAGCAAGGTCGCTTGCGCCTTTCGATTCACCACCAGAGTTGATTAGACCGCAGCGTCCCATGTAGCAGTTAGCCACTTGATAGCGAACCATATCAATAGGGTTATCGGTGAGCAGTTTCTCGCTAACAATTTTGCTGGTCTTTCCGTAAGAACTTCCCAAAGCTTTCTCGACTGACCCATAGCCGCCGCTGCGTTCCGGTAGTTTTTGCTTGATGATGTCTGCCTGAATTGTCACGCCGAGATGATTTGCCTGGCTGGTCAAGTCAGCCGAAGCGTGCATGTCGCCCTCGGGAGTTTTGAATTTTGAATTGCGCAGGTAGCACCAAAGAATGCATGCCATGCCGAGCTCATGTGCCTGGGCAAAGGCTTGGCCAATTTCTGTGATCTGGCGCGTCGATTCGTCGGAGCCGAAATAGATCGTGGCCCCAACTGCAACCGCGCCCATGTTGTGCGCTTCTTTCACAGTGCCAAAGAGCACTTGATCAAACTTATTCGGGAGGGTGAGCAGCTCGTTGTGATTAATCTTTACGATGAAAGGAATCTTATGAGCATAACGGCGCGCAACAGTACCGAGTACGCCAAAGGTTGAGGCAACTGCATTACAGCCGCCTTCGATGGCGAGTTTGACGATGTTGTCGGGATCAAAGTACTGCGGGTTCGGCGCGAAGGAGGCTCCAGCTGAGTGTTCAATGCCCTGATCGACCGGCAAAATTGAAAGATAGCCTGTGCCCGCGAGCCGGCCATTATTGAAGAGCGACTGCAGCGAACGTAAGACCGCCGGTGAGCGATCCGACTGCGCCCAAACGCGATCGATGAAATCCGGGCCCGGCAAATTGATCTGTTCCCTGGGGATCGTCTGCGACTTATGGTCAAGCAGGGTGCGAGCGTTCTCGCCCAATAATTCTTCAATCCTGCCGAGTGACGTTCCTGCTCGACTAAGTTGGGTGGCCATTGTTTAAGTCCTCCTGAATTGCTGGCGGGTCGGGAATATTTTGTGGAAAACGGAACCAAAATTATAACACAACGGTCTGAGCCCTTATGAGCGAACCGACCCTGACGCGGGCGATAAGCAACCACACGCAATAGCGGATCTTAAGCCTCGCATCCTAAGCCCGAAGGAGAGTCGTCCTTCAAGCGATCTGGAGACTATAGCTTCTGAATTTCTGTTGCTCCGAAGCTTTTCTTGGTAATAGAATCAGAGCGAGATTCAACCCGGCGTCCTGACCGAGCCCGGCCCGCAACTCTAGTAATCAATCAAGAGGTCAACAAAATGAGAAGATCCCCCTTCGCCCTCTCCTTACATCTGGTCGTTTTCTGCCTGATCTCAACCACAGCTCCTGCTTCTGCTGGTGAGGACTGGAAGCCAATCGATCCGGCCACCCTCGCGATGAAAGCGGGCGTGATTGAGAAAGACGCCGATGCCGAGGCCCTTTTTTGGGAAGTTAAGCTTCTCGATGAAATGGATGGCGGCACACCGCGCACAGTGATCAAGCACTATGTCCGCATCAAGGTGTTCACTGATCGTGGGCGCGAATCACAAAGCAAGGTCGATATCCCTTACCTGGGCAACTGGCGGGTGCAAGACATTGCCGCTCGGACTATCAAAGCGGACGGTTCGATTGTAGAACTTAAAAAAGGTGATGTGTTCGAACGCACGCTGGAGAAATCCAACGGCCTAAAAGTTAAGGCGAAGTCTTTTGCAATGCCCGCTGTCGAGCCCGGCGCCATTATCGAGTACCGTTGGAAGGAAGTGCGGAACGATCGGCTGGCTAATTATATCCGCCTCTACTTCCAGCGCGACGTTCCCGCTCACTTGGTGAAGTACTACCTCAAGCCGCTGTCACTTCCCGGTTTCCCCTTCGGCATGCGCGCGCAGACTTTTAATGGCTCACCGCAGCCCTTCGTAAAAGAAAAAGACGGCTTCTACAGCATCACTATGAATAATGTGCCGGCCTTTCGCGAAGAGCCGCGGATGCCACCGGAAGATTCGGTGCGGCCCTGGATGTTGGTTTATTACTCTGAAGAGACCAACCTTCAAGGTGATGCGTTTTGGAACTCATTCGGCAAGAAGGTCTATGAACAAAACAAGTCCCGGATGAAGGCCAGCGACGAGATCAAGCAAACGGCGGCCACAATAATTGCCGACGCCACGACGCCGGAAGCAAAATTGGAAAGGCTGTTTGAGTTCTGCCGCGCCAAGATCAAGAACGTTAACGATGACGCGGCTGGCCTGACGGCCGAGCAACGCGAAAAATACAAAGAAAACAAGTCTCCTTCTGACACTTTGAAACGCGGGATGGGTACGGGCTACGACATCGATTTGTTGTTTGCCTCACTCGCTATCGCAGCCGGCTTCGAAGCGCGCGTTGCGAACCTGGCTGATCGGAGCGATATCTTTCTCGACCGGGGTTTCTCTGACGAGTATTTCCTGCGGACTTACGACATTGCTGTGAAAGTTGGTGATCAATGGCGCTTTTATGATCCAGCCAGCACCTACGTGACTCATGGGATGTTGCGTTGGCAGGAAGAAGGTCAGGAAGCGTTGCTTTCTGATCCGAAACAACCCACCTGGATTAGCACGCCGATGTCGCCGCCTACCGCGTCGAAAGTAAAACGAAAAGCGACGTTAACGCTGAGCGAGGACGGCACGCTTGAAGGCGATGCCCACATTGAGTACTACGGGCATATGGGCGTTGAGCGAAAAGAGTGGGACGACGACGATTCCCCGGCACAGCGTGAAGAGACCCTTCGCGAGAGTACAAAGAATCGCATGAGCACCGCTGAGCTCACGAACATCAAGATCGAAAACGTCACCGATCCGATCAAGCCTTACACCTATTCCTATCATGTTCGCGTGCCGGGTTATGCCCAACGAACGGGTAAGCGGCTGTTCCTGGAGCCGGCGTTCTTCCAACACGGACTGGCGCCGCTTTTCTCTTCCAGCGCGCGGAAGTTTGATGTTTATTTCAACTTTCCCTGGTCCGAGGAGGACGAGGTCACGATCACCTTGCCCGCCGGGTTTGCGCTCGACAACGCGGATGCCCCAGCACCGTTCGACAGCGGTGAGATCAGCGGCTACGCCCCAACATTGGCTTCGCTGGATGGCGGAAAGGCTTTATTGTTCAAACGTAAGTTTTTCTTTGGGGGCAAAAGCGCAATCATCTTTCCGGTCGACGGCTACAGCCGTCTGAAGGCTTATTTCGACGTATTGCACAAGAGTGATGCTCACACTGTTACCTTGAAACAAGCCGCGACAACTGCCGGCGTGCAGTAAGACTGCTGGAGAAGTTATGAACTCAAAATTGATAATCTGCGGTTGCTTACTGCTCGCGATGATGGGCGTTGCGCAAGCCGCGCCCGGAGATGAAGCTCCTGCCTGGCTGCGGCAGGCGGCAGCTGTAAACGTGCCCAGCTTCGACAAGAAGGTTTCCAGTGTGGTTTTAGTGGACGAGTCGAACATGGTCGTAGCCGAAGACGGCCGGCTCACCCGAACCTCATTGTTTGCTATTCGGATTCTCACCCTTGAGGGCCGCAAGAGTGCAATAGCGGCCGAGGGTTACGAAACCGATTTTGGAAAGATTCGCGAGATGCGGGCCTGGATGATTCAACCGTCGGGAAAGTCTAAGGGCTATGACAATGACGACATCATCGATGAAACCGATCTTGATGACGTTTATAACGAGTCGCGGGTAAAGAAAATTGTCGCTCGGGATGATGCTGAGGTTGGGTCAGTTTTCGGATTCATGGTTGTCAGCGAAATGCGTCCGTACTTCAACCAATCGATGTGGTATTTCCAGAACCTTGAGCCAGTGGTTTATTCGAAATTGACACTGACGCTGCCGGCAGGCTGGCGCGCGACCAGTATTACCTTCAACCACAGTAAGGTGGAGCCAGTCGTCAATGGCACGGTTTATAGCTGGGAACTAAGAGACATAGCGCCGCTGGAAGTAGAACCAGCGAGTCCCAGTCTCATTAATCTGGTTCCACGTCTTGCGGTTAATTATTTCCCCACCGAGGGCACGCGAATGCCGGCTTCGAAAGCCTTCGAGAGTTGGGGCGATGTCTCGCGCTGGTATTCCGGCATCAGTGATTCCCAGTCGCAGCTTGACCCGCGAATAATCGCCAAGGCTAATGAGCTAACCGCCAACGCCCGCACAGAACTGGAGAAGATCCAGGCGATCGCTCGTTATGTACAGAACATTCAGTACATCTCGATTCAAATTGGCGTTGGCCGGTGGAAGCCTCATGCCGCTTCTGAAGTCCTGGCGAAGTCATATGGTGACTGCAAAGACAAGGCGAACCTGATGCGGGCTCTGCTCAAGGTGCTGAACATCGAGTCGTATCCCGTCTTGATCTACTCGGGCGATCCCACTTTTGTACAGGAAGTGTGGCCGTCACCTCGGCAATTCAACCACTGCATTATTGCCGTCAAGATTAGTGACCAAACTCAGGTGGCAACGGTGCTCAATCATCCGACTTTAGGGCGGCTTTTGATCTTCGACGCAACGGACGACAACACGCCGGTCGGAGATTTGCCAGACCATGAGCAGGGAAGCTTTGCGTTGCTCGCCGCTGGGGACAACGGTGCCCTGATGCGTATGCCAACCTCCTCTCCGGAAACCAATCAGCTCGATCGCTCGGCGCAGGTGCAACTTTCTGAGGACGGCTCCATTGTCGCGAGTTTGAAAGAACGTGCCCGAGGACAATCCGCTGTCAGGTATCGGCGCGAGTTTCGCGGACTGTCTAAACCGGACTATTTGAAGCGGATTGAACGCCGGATCTCTGCCGGAGCGACCTCTTCAACCGTCACAAAGGTACAACCGGAGGATAACCTTGCTAACGGGGGGTTCGCCCTGGACGTAGATTTTTCGGCGCCTTCGTATGGCCAATCGATGCAAAACAAATTGTTGGTATTCAAGCCTGCCATCGTTTCGCGACTAGAATCGCTCTTTCTGACGGAAGCTAAACGCAAACACCCCGTCGTGCTGGATGCTTACGCTTTTTCGGAAACTGTCTCGGTCAAACTGCCGGCAGGATTTGATGTCGACGAAGTGCCCGACGCACTAAAGCTTGAAGCACCTTTTGGCTCTTACAAAACAAGTTACGATGTGAAGAATGGTGAGCTGGTTTTCACGCGAACGCTGGCGCAGCGTGCCGGCAGTATTCCGGTGGATCAATATCAGTCGGTTAGAAGTTTCTTCGAGAAGATTCGGGCGGCGGAACAGGCGCCCGTCGTACTGATCCGGAAATGACCAGTTAGGCCCGAGGGATTAGCTAGCATCAACCAGGATGCGGAACGCTTTTCGCAGCCGCGAGCCGATGGTTTCGGGAGTAATGGAATACTGGCGAAAGTCGAAAGTCGTCACCAGCGCCACACCTAAGTTTGCCGAAGTCAAAAAGATCTCATCAGCATCAACCAGATCTCCAAGCTCATAGACTCCTTCAACGACGGGAATTGATTCCGCTTCCGCCAACCTTTGAAGCGTATTGCGCGTGACGCCGGCGACCGCGCCAGTGCTGAGTGCGGGCGTGTACACCGTTCCCTCTCTCACCCAGAAGATGTTCGCCATCGTTGCGGCGGCGATCTCGCCCCGTTCATTGAGCATTACTGCTTCATCGAATTCGCGAGCCTGTGCCTCTTCCCAGGACAGGACCTGCTCAAGATAGTTCAGGCTTCTAATTCCGGTGAGCGGTGAAAAAGTGTTGATGCGGTAAGGTGAAACAGCGAGCGTCATTCCGGCTGCCGGAACTTTCTGCGCTTCCCCAGTCATGATCAACATGTCCGTTTGTTTGGCTGCCGGTGCTTTCGTTTTCCAAAAGTCGCGTCCGCTGCGCGCCAAAAGAATGATGCGCGCGCGCCCATCGCCGACGTTGTTCACGGTGATCAGTTTGCGCATCGCTTCACCCACTCCGGCTTCGGTGCAGCCGCTGCAATCGATGTTCAAGCGCGCGCCGTGATCGAGCAGTCGGCGCCAGTGCTCGGGCCAGAGAAAAGGTTTGCCTTTGTAAATCGCCACAGTGGTGAAGACTCCGCGACCGTACAGCATTGCGGAAGAGACGGGAGCCACACGTGCCTTTGTGGCTGCCAGCATTGTGCGATTGAGGTAGATGACGGGATGCAACTGTTAGGCTCCGGTCATTTCGGAAATGAAATATTCAATGGTAAGCGTCAAGAACTCTCATTCACGCCGCGCTTCAGCGCGGCGTCGTTGACCGCTCCGAATCTGAAACCGTTTAAACGGTTTTCGAAACAAAGACTGAACAACGCACCGGGCTGAAGCCCGGTGAGAATGAGAGTTATTCCATACCTGCGGCCATTGCCTGTGCTTCCAGTTTGTGTGGCAACGAATCTCTCCAGGCGATTTCCAGGTCCGAAACCGGTACGTCAACTGCCGGTTTCTCATTGACGCGGAGGCGCAGGGTACTGCCACTCACTTTGCCCAGTAGCGCCAGTGGCACGTTGTGTTTCTGCGCCAGGGCCGCAATTGCCTCCCGTTGCTCTTCGCTAAAACTGATGACGATGCGAGACGGTGATTCGGCAAAGAGCAGAGAAGTTATCGGCAGGGCTCCGGTGAGATTCAAATCGGCGCCAATCGCATCGCGGTTCAATGAAGAGAAACAGGATTCAGATAGCGCCACCGCGAGGCCGCCATCAGAACAGTCGTGAGCTGATTGCAGCAGGCCTGCTTCAGCGGCTTCCAAACACGTGTCTTGAATGGCCTTCTCCAGTTTCAGATCGACCTCGGGAACTTTGCCGCTGGCAATTAATTCCGGTACGGATTGTCCTCCGACTGTCACAGCATACTCACTAAGCGTGAGATCATCGGCCGTGGTTCCTAAAAGCGCAATCAAATCACCTTCGCGTTTAAATCCCGGTTGCACGACGCGACGCACGTCTTCAATCAAACCCACCATCCCGATCACCGGCGTCGGTAGAATGCCGCGGCCCTCGGTCTCGTTATAGAACGAGACGTTCCCGGAGACGACCGGGGTGTTGAAGGCAGCGCAGGCCTCAGCCATGCCGTCGATCACTTCCGAAAAAGCCCACATCACTTCCGGACGTTCCGGTGAGGCAAAGTTAAGGCAGTTAGTAATCGCAAGCGGACGCGCGCCCACGCAAACAACATTGCGCGCCGCTTCGGCGACGATGAGCTTTGCGCCTTCACGCGGGTTTGCAGCGCAATAGCGGCCGTTGCCGTCCAGTGTCATCGCGAGTGCCCGGCGCGTCTCCTTGATTCGCACAACCGCCGCATCAGCTCCCGGCAGCACCACAGTGTTGGTGCGTACCATGTGATCATACTGGCGATAAACCCATTGCTTCGAAGCGAGGTTCGGACACGCAAGGAGTTTGGTTAGCGCGAGGTTGTGGTCCAGTTGTTTCGAGTTTCGAGTTTCGAGTTTCGAGTTCGCGCCCGCCTCTTCTCGGGTGTCGGGTTCAAAGTGCCCTGATGCTACGACCGGCGAACTTGAAACTCGAAACTCGGAACTCGAAACCGGTTTCAGTGGTCGTTCGTATTTAGGAGCTTCGTCAGTGAGTAGCGAAACCGGAATATTAGCCACAGTTTCGCCCTTATGAAGCACCTGCATCCGCTGGCCCTCGCGGACGCGTCCGATTACTACCGCGTCGAGATCCCACTTGCGGAAGATGTCCATCACCTCACGTTCGCGACCGGAGTGGGCCACGATTAGCATGCGCTCCTGTGATTCGGAGAGCAGCATCTCATAAGCCGTCATACCTTCTTCGCGTTGCGGTACGAGCGAGAGATCCAATTCGATTCCGGTCCCGGCACGCGCCGCCATTTCACAGGATGAAGAAGTTAGGCCGGCCGCTCCCATGTCCTGAATGCCGGCGACCGCGCCGCTGCGCATCGCTTCCAAACACGCCTCGAGCAATAACTTTTCCAGGAAGGGATCGCCCACCTGAACTGTCGGACGCTTCTCGAGGGCCTCATCGTCAAACTCCGCTGATGCCATCGTCGCGCCGTGAATACCGTCCCGACCGGTCTTCGCTCCCACATATAAAACCGGATTGCCGATACCGCTGGCTTTGCCGAAAAAGATTTGATCCCGGCGCACCAGCCCCAGCGCGAAGGCATTGACTAGTGGATTGAAGGTATAAGCATCATCAAAAGCCACTTCACCACCGATCGTAGGCACGCCAAAAGCATTGCCGTAATGCGCGATGCCGGCCACGACCCCGGCAAGTAAAGAGCGGTTACGCCGGCCATACTGTGGATGATCCAAAGAGCCGAAGCGCAGGCTGTTCAGCGAGGCGATCGGGCGCGCGCCCATCGTGAACACGTCGCGCAGGATTCCCCCAACGCCCGTGGCCGCGCCCTGAAATGGCTCGATAAATGACGGATGGTTGTGCGATTCAATCTTGAAGGCCGCACACCAACCGTCGCCCACATCGACGACGCCGGCATTTTCCCCGGGCGGCACGATCACTCTTTCGCCGGTAGTGGGCAAACGTTTCAAGTGGATGCGCGATGATTTGTAGGAACAGTGTTCCGACCACATCACCGAAAAGATCCCCAGTTCGACCAGGTTCGGTTCGCGCCCTAAGAGTGATTTGATTCGCTGAAATTCTTCGAGAGTAAGGTTGTGGGCGGAGATTATGTCGGGAGTGATCATGCTTTGCGGTTTCGAGTTTCGAATTTCGAGTTAGGGTTTAGCCTCCGAGTTGGGCTCCGAATTCTGCGCTCACAATTTCTATTTCAGATACTACTTAGAACCAGAAACAGCGAACCCGGAACTCGAAACTTTGGACTCGGAACTGCGAAGCAGCTTTTCTATCGCTTCTGTTAACTCCGGAACCTTAATTCTTCCGAGTCGCTTGTAGACAAGCTGGCCCTGTGCGTCGTAGAGAAATGTCGCCGGCAAGGCGCCACTCCACTGCGGATCCACTTTGCTCATTGCCAGTTCCGGATCGCTGACATTCAAAAGGTAGGTTGGCACAGTGACCTGCATTTCACGCAGAAATTGCGGCACGGTAGTCTCGATTTCGCTGAGATCGTCGATTGAGACCGCGGTGAAGTCGAGTCCCTGCGGCCGGTACTGCTTATCGATTTTCACGAGGTCGGGAAACTCTTCGCGGCACGGATCACACCAGGTGGCCCAAAAGTTAACCAGCAGCGGCTTGTTGTTAGTGGCGCCACGCTTCAGCACTGCAACCAGGCCATCGGCGTCGATAGCAGCTACTGAGATCTTTGGCTGAGACTTTGTTGCGGTTCGTTTACTCTGCGCGCTAACTGGGCTGGAGCCGAGCATGAGGCTCAGCACCAGACCTAGCCAAAGTAGTTTGCGAGTCAGCTTCATCTGCTTAAGCACGCTTGATGGTGCAACCGAAAGCGTTAGCAGTTGTCTTCGTGATCGGTTTGCCGGCGAGCGTCGCGTCGAGCGCATCACGCAATTCGCTGGAAGTCACCCCTTCGGCGCTTTTGGAATTATCGATCCTTCCCAGATACAGCAGCTTGTTGCTGGCATCGATGAAGTAGGCTTGCGGCGTGACACTGGCACCGAGGCGGTCAGCAACTTTGTTTCCAGCATCCTTGAGAATCGTGAACGTCAAATGTTTTTCAGCGGCGTGAGCCTTCACTGCATCAGCTGATTCCGCGACATTTGAGTTGATGCCAATCACGTTGATGCCTTTCGCTTTGTAATCCTGCGCCAACTTTTCCATACGCTCGTTGTAAGCATTAGAGACGGGGCACTGGACTGCGATAAAGATCAGGACCGAGCCATTCTTGCCGGCCAGCGAAGCGAGCGAATGTTCCTTGCCATTGGCATCGGGAAGAGTGAAATCGGCGATCGTCGCACCAATCGCTGGCGGCAAGGGGATGTCTCCCTCTGCCGGGCGTCCACTAACAGCCACAATCGCGCACGCAAACAGAATGGAGGTTACAAGTAGAGTTGATATCAGATTCTTCTTCATGACCGAGAACTCCTTTTGGGATTAAAACGCTTGGGGAATGTAGGCAAAGATTAACAGTGGGTTTAATGGAGTGGCAAGTTGCTAATCGGGTTGCGAGGTTCGCCGCGCGCCCCGTTGAAAGAAACAGTGTACGGAAAGGTTGAGCAGCATGATGCACCAGGATTTTCAGCAGCTTAGCGATCGAGCCGCAGATCCCGTCAGGGTCTTGCACAAAAAAGTCGTTCAGACGCATTACTATCGGTGGCGGGCGATAAGCAGCGCCAAAACCGTCAAAGATATCGTCACCGCCGCCGACAGCAAACAGAATTGGCAGAAGTGTCCGATCACAAAAGCCTGAAGGTAGATCAGCCAAAGGGTTGTGAGGAACATCAAGCCCGTAACGATCGCCAGCAGTTTCCCTACGAGCGGATATCCGAAAGCCGCCAGCGTTGCCAGGCTAAAGACAGTGAAGTAAGCAATGGCGCCGATGAGTGCGAGTGGAACTCCGTTGATTGAAGCGTAGGAACTGCTGAGAACCTCCGAACAACCGCTGACGAGAGTGCAGCGGACACTCTGGCCGGTGACATGCTGCACGGTGAGATAGACTGCGTCCGCAAGTCCGACGAGCGCCAGGCAAGCCATCGCGATGTAAAGCTTCGTTGCTTTCGAGGTAAATCTGTTCGTTTGAGTAGCAACGCTGGTCACGGCTTAATTTCGAAATCAACTAAGTGGAAGTATACGGCTTTGCCGCCGGATGTGAGGCACCGGCTCTGCCGCACCACTGAGTCGAATTGAAGTTGGGCTGTGCCATAGACTTGGTAGGGCAAAGCACCGAACTAGGGGCATAAGCCCCAAAGGCTACTAAAGGCACTTACGGCGCGGCAGAACCGGCCCTCACACCGGGCGGCAGAGCCGAGGCGATTCTGGCTCAAGACTTCCAGCCGTTTCTGGCTCAGAATTCCAGATTCTGGCTCAAGACTTTTAGACGAGCGTACGCCTTTTCATCAGCGACCCTTTGCTTTTAACTCAGCCTGAATCAAAGGCCGCAGCCGTTCCGGTGGCAGAGATTCAAACGGCACCTCGCGTCCATTCATGAACACTGTTGGCGTGCCACTGACGCCCATCGCGTTCGCGCGCCTGCCATCGAGAGCGATGCGCTGATCGACCGCAGTGCTGGTCACGTCGCGCCGAAACTTTCCGATGTCCAGTCCCAGCTTCACCGCGTACTCTTCGAAGGTTGGGCGCGCGTCAAAGGCGTCTTTCCAGTTCCGCTGATTCGTAAAGATCAAGTCGTGCATTTCCCAGAACTTTCCCTGCATGCCCGCAGCTTCAGCCGCACGGGCCGCGTTGATTGCATGCTGATGCGTCTGCGCCAGGGGAAACTCGCGAAAAATTACGCGCAACTGCGGGCCGAACTCCTTCTCCATGTCCTTCAGCACGGGATGCAGTAAGCCACAGGGCGGACACTGGAAGTCACCGAACTCCTCGAGCGTCACCGGTGCATCATCCGGGCCAATGCTGTGCGGCGGGACGGCGCCTAGTTGCGCCACGTTGAGCGGCGCTGGTGTGGGCGAAGCCGACGTTGCGGGACGGTTGACACCATTCCGAGGTGTGACTGAAGCCTCGGGTGGGTTCAGTTTCGGGCGCGTCAAATACCAACCAGCTCCCAAGGCGATACCAAGAACAGCCAGGATGATCAACAGTGGTAGAAATTTTCGCATAGTGTGAAAAGTGGATATTTGGAATCAGTTTGAACAGATCACTGGACCGTGTAGGGCACGGTCTCCTCGAGATTGCCGTTAACGTAAACTTCGACTTTGTATTTCCCCGGCGGCCAATCGCGCGGGGCGATTAAATGTCCATGGACAACATTCTCGAGTGCACGCGTCGTGTAGTCGATATCTCTGATTTTTTCGTTCTTCCCGCCTTCAGCCTCGACAACATACCAGGAGAATTTCATCTGCGTTCCGGACTTCGCGTCCTTGAGTGTGGTGACGCAATGAATGGTGCGGTCTTTGGAAGTGAAGGTGTCAGTCTCTTCACCCGGATCCCCCTTGCCGTTATCGCGAGCCATGTGCACATCGCTCAAGGCGCCGGTCGAGGTGGAAACAGAAGTCGAATTCGAGTTGTTAGCGTCCGCGGCATTGTTAGTGGAGAGGTTAGTCGACTTTTTCCCGAGGTTGCACGCGATGACTGCGAAGAGCATTAGTCCCACAGCCAGCCAGGCGGGGTGACGGTTCATTTTATGTTTCTCCGGGACTGCATTGAACAAAAGGTGCTTCAGTTAAGCAACGGCAGCTAGCGTGGCTGCGAGTGAGCTGAAAACCTCACGGCCGTCGCTGGAACCAAGCAAGTCTTCACAGGCGCGTTCCGGATGCGGCATTAACCCGAGCACATTGCGGCCCGTGTTGCAGATTCCGGCGATGTTGCCTCGCGAGCCGTTGGGATTCGCCGCGTCGGTAATGTTCCCGTCTTTATCGCAGTAGTTGAAGATGATGCGATCGTTGGCTTTCAGTTCAGCAAAAGTAACGTCGTCGCAGATGTAGTTGCCGTCCGCATGGGCGATGGGAAGGCGCAGCACCGCGCCTGGCTGCAATTCATTTGTAAAAGGCGTATCGCTCGTCGCGACGCGCACATAAACATGTTCGCAGATGAAATGCAGATTGCGATTCCGAATTAATGCCCCCGGCAGCAACCCTGCCTCGCATAAAATTTGAAATCCGTTGCAGATGCCCAGTACAAAGCGTCCGCCCTGAGCAAACTTCTTCACTGCCGTCATCACAGGCGAAAACCGAGCAAGGGCACCGGCTCGCAGGTAGTCGCCGTAAGAAAACCCGCCCGGGATAATTACAGCGTCGTAAGAGCTGAGGTCGGTATCGCGGTGCCAGATGAAATCTACCGGCTGGCCCACGTGTTTGGAAATCACATGATAGGCATCATGATCGCAGTTAGAACCAGGGAAAACGATAACGCCGAACTTCACGCTTCAATCTCCACTCGATAGTCTTCGATGATCGGATTTGATAACACTTCGCGCGCCATGCGCGCGACGGATTCTTTGGCCTCGGCTTCGGTTAACGAGCTGTCGAGCGCCACTTCAAAATACTTTCCCTGGCGGATGTCAGCTATTCCGTTAAAGCCGAGCAACTCCACCGAGTGCTGGATCGCCTTGCCTTGCGGATCAAGCACACCCGGTTTGAGATTAACGTAGACCTTGGCTTTCATTTTGGTCCCACCTTACTCGTATACTAGGACAATCCGTTGCGCGTTGTGTAGGGTCTGGCATAATAACGCCGCCGTTCAACGCGCACTGAGTCTAATACGTTTTGGTATCAGAGGAGAAAGCATCATGGAAAACTATTCGGCTGCCGGTAAATCAGCAATTGGTCTCGATGCCAATCTCGCGGCCGCGCTTGGTTATCCCATCGGTATTCTTGGGCTGATCAACTTTTTCATCGACAAGGAAAATAAGTTTGTCAGGTTTCACGGCATTCAGTCAGTTCTTTACTCGGCAATAGTCGGCGTCATCTTCACAGCGATTTGGATCTTCCTGGCCATTTTGGGGATGATCATTAGCCAGATCTCAGGCGCGGTGGCAGCGCTGATTGGAATTCTTTATCTGCTTGTTTTTCTCGCCTTCCTGATAGTTTGGTTTGGGGTACTCATATATTCCGGTTACCGAGCCTACCAGGGCGAGACTTTCAAATTGCCCGTTGTGGGAAACTTCGCTGAGAAGATCATTGGGTAGGAAAAAGTCCTCGAGACAAGCTGGCTTTACCACATCGCGAATTTGCAGGTTAGAATTTACGTCACGTTCCTTCGCCAAACACCCGTTTAAAGATGGTATCCACATTTCTCAAGTAAGTATCCAATGCAAACACGTGCTCGATTTCCTTCGGAGACAGATGGCCGTTGATATCGCGGTCGGCTTTGACAAGCTCCTGAAAGTCTCCGTTCTCGTCCCAGGCCTTCATCGCATTGCGTTGCACCCACTCGTAAGCCTGCTCGCGCGCAACTCCTTTTTGCGTTAACACGAGCAGCAGTTGCCCGCTGAAAATAAGCCCGCGCGTGGCGTTGAGGTTTTCAAGCATCCGTTCGGGATAGACAACCAGTCCGTCGAAGAGCGAGGTGGCTTTTTGCAGGATGTAGTCGAGGGCGATACTCGAATCCGGCAAAACCACTCGTTCGGCGGAAGAATGCGAAATGTCCCTTTCGTGCCAGAGCGCCACGTTTTCCAAACCAACCAGGCTATTGGCGCGGATTACTCGAGCCATGCCGCAAATCCGCTCCGAAATGATCGGGTTGCGCTTATGCGGCATTGCACTCGAACCCTTCTGACCTTTCGCAAAACGCTCTTGCGCCTCGCGCACTTCGGTGCGCTGCCAATGCCTGACGTTGAGCGCGAACTTATCAAGCGACGAAGCAATAATAGCGAGAGTGCATAGGTACTCAGCGTAGCGATCCCGCTGAATGATTTGGGTCGAGACCGCGGCGACTTTCAATCCCAACCGTTCACAAACGCGCTCCTCCACAACCGGATCGAGATGCGTGAAGGCGCCAACGGCGCCGCTGATTTTGCCGACCGCAGTGGTTTCGCGAGCACGAACTAACCGCTCGCGGTTGCGAGTCATCTCGCTAAACCAGAGCGCGAAGGTCAATCCAAACGAATTTGGTTCAGCGTGGATCCCATGAGTGCGACCAATTTGTGGTGTGTCTTTGAACTCGACGGCCCGCCGTTTTAGTACCGCAAGTAGTTCGTCAATTTTCTTAAGCAGGATATCGCAGGCATCGTTGAGCAGTAGGGCGTTAGCAGTGTCGACAACGTCTGATGAAGTTAAGCCGAAGTGGACGAAACGCGCGCCATCCCCAATTTCTTCCGCGAGATTCGTCGTGAAGGCGATTACATCATGATTAGTAGTGCGTTCAATTTCATTGATGCGCGCTACAGAAAACCGGGCGCGGGTCTTGATTTGCTCCAGCGCTTCGCGCGGGATGGTCCCCATCTCCGCGTGCACTTCACAGACCGCCAGCTCAACGTCCAGCCATTTCTGGAACTTGTTCTCTTCGGACCAGACAGCGCCCATTTCGGGCAATGTGTAACGTTCAATCATGGCTTAGGCAGTTTCGAGTTACGAGTTCAGAGTCTCGAGTTCGCATATTCAACGTTGCCAGAAAGCAACTGGTGTTTCACAGGCCCCCTGGATTCACTTAACTTGAAACTCGGAACTCGAAACTCGGAACGTCATTTCAGAGCTGTCGAATTCACAAAATACCTGGCGAGGCGCCATTGATTATCGCGTTCGACAAGGGTGAAGGTTTCCATGCCCTCGCCTTTTTGAAAGCGCGACTCGTAGCTCACGATAAAGGCATTGCCCTGCAGCGGGCCACCGGAATTGTGTTGCTCGGTCGCCGAATGGAGCGTGCGATTCTCCATCTTACCAAGCTTCGCCTGCAGCGTCTTGAAGACACTGACAGTCTCTTCCAAAGTTAACTCTGCTTTCCAGAGGTCCGCCGCCTCGTTGTAAATCTTTTCATAACGTTCGGCCGCCAGATCGTCTGTCAGGGCAGCGATCACTGCTTCAACTTCCGCCGGCACTCCGCGGCTCTTTGATCGAAGCCCACAGCCGGCGACTAAACTAAACGCCATGGTTAGCAGCAGCAATCCCACAATTGAATGCGGGCAGAAGGAGTTGCGCAACAAGCCGGGGCGCTTTGACCTCGTGCTGCGAAATGCTTCTGTCATCCGTCGCTTATACCTCGATCCAGGGTGTCGGTTCCTTGGGAAAGGAAAGACTGATTTGAGTCTCGGCAGGAAAGAGCGGCGCGCGCTCCTGGAGTGCGACCTCGGCAGAAATTTTGGCCAGGTAAGGATTGTTGGCGCGTTGCGATAGATGGGCGAGGACAATGTGTCGCGCGCAACCGTCAAAACCGTCGCGCAACCATTCGGCAACGTCTTCGTTGGAAAGATGGCCGAGCCGGGAAAGAATCCGCTGTTTCAGTTCCCAGGGGTAAGCGTCGCAGGCCTTCAACATGTCGCGGCTATGGTTCGACTCCATAAGGATGGCCGCGCAACCGCGCAATTGCTCGCTAATAAGCGTCGTAATATGGCCGAAATCCATGAGAGTCGCGATTTTTACGCCCTGATGAGTGGCGGTAAATCCAAAGTTGTCGGCAGCGTCGTGAGGAATGGTGAAGGGATGAAAATCGATCTCGCCGATGCGGAAATCTTTGCTGGATTCAATCTGCTCGACGCGGTTGCTGAGCGCCGCTGCTCGCTTCCGGAATTCATCATTGCCAAGGGTGGTGCGCTCGCTGATATACGCGTCACATGTTGTTGCGGAGATGTAGACGGGACAATCAACTGAGCGAAGTAAAACGCGCAACCCGCCCACATGATCACCGTGCTCGTGCGTGACGAGAACGCCATCGAGACGATGAATGTCTTCGCCGACGAGCGCCAGCCGCCGGGCTAGCTCTTTCGCGCTGAGACCGGCATCGACAAGGACACGAGTCTCGCCCGCAACGATCAAAACCGCGTTACCAGTTGAGCCGCTGCCGAGAACGGTAAGTTTCATGTCAGGAACTCAGAAATCAAGACGGGAACAACGAAAATGGAACTTTACCACAGACCTTGAGCGGTACAGTAGTTAGTTGTTAGTCGTGAGTGGTTAGTGGTGGGTGGTTAGTGGTCAGGGGTGTGTGATCAGTAAAAGGTAGACGGTAGAGCGGTCGCCAGTAGACTGTAGTGACTAAATCACCAACTACGAACTACGGACTACTAGCCACTGACTACTGTCTACGGACTACTGTCTACGGACTACTGACTACTCTCTTGTTTAGATTTCCAAACGTGATCGATCGACACGGAAGCCGTTGAGATTACCCAACGCTCCTAAGGCGAGTTTTTCAGTAGCAAAGAACTTGCGCGCGACATCCTGTACCTCGGCACTGGTGACCGCTTCGAGATGTTCAATTATCTCGTCTGGTGAGATGTGGCGATTGTGGATAATTTCCTGACGGGCGAGTGCTCCGGCGCGAGCGCTGGAAGATTCCAATCCTAATAAAACCGAAGAAATAGCCTGTTCCTTAACGAGTTTTAGCTCGTCCTCAGGCACCACCTCATTCACTATGCGCCGCAGTTCAGCCAGTGAAAGATCCAAAACTTCATCGAGGTGTTTGGGAGAAGTGCCTGCATAAATTGTAAAGACGCCAACATCCGAGAATGTGCCGCTGCCTGCGCCCACCGAATAGGCCAGCCCGCGTTCTTCGCGGATTTTTTGCCATAGCCGGCTCGATGTGCCGCCGCCAATTATCGAAGCTAACAGACTTGCGGCGTAACGTTCGGGGCTGAGTGCTGTGGGAAAAGGCGTCGCGACGATCAAGTGCGCCTGCTCTAACTCTTTCTTGTGTTCGATCAGGATGGGCGCGGCGGGCGCCGGTGAAACGCTCGCTTCAGCAGAGATTTGCGAGGCATCAGCATTCGTATTCGCGTCAGCAAAAGCGCGTTCCACCATCTCGACTACACGGCCGTGCTCGACATTTCCCGCTGCAGCGATTACTAGATTCGCTTGCGAGAAAGCATGGGCATGAAAGTCGGTTGTAGTTTTCTGGTCGAAAGTCGAAACCGTGCCTTCCGTACCTTCAATCGGTCGACCGAGCGGGTGATTCGGAAAGTAGGCGGCGTTGAAGAGTTCACCGAGTAATTCGTCTGGCGTGTCCTCGACCATCTTGATCTCTTCCAGAATCACTTTTCGCTCCCTCTCGAGGTCCTGCTGGTCAAACCGGGGGCGCGAGACCAGGTCGGAAAGCAGATCGAGAGCTTCCGGCAATCTGCTGTCGGCAACCTTTATGGCAAAGCCAGTCATCTCCTGAGTAGTGTAGGCGTCCAAATGTCCCCCGAGCCGGTCTGACTCAACAGCAATATCGCGAGCCGTTCGTCGCGTCGTGCCTTTAAAAACAGAGTGTTCGATAAAGTGACAAATGCCGTTGAGGGTGGCCGATTCGTGGCGGGATCCGCGGCGCACCCAGATTCCGGCAGTCACTGAGCGCAGCCCCGGCATTTGTTCCGTAAGAATAGTGACGCCAGTTGGGTGTCGGGTTAGTTGGACGTTGTCGATCATGCTTGTCTTCTAGTGAAATGCTCGTTATGGCTGGTTAGACTTTTTGGGGGCTGGGATTGAAATCCTAACACGCGGCAAAATTGCCCGCAAACAGGGCTAAAAATAGGGCATTTCGCTTGACAGAACTTTGAAAATTGGCCGAAAATGCAGTCATCTAGTGGTTCCGGTAAAGTCTCCTGGCCTGAACCTGTTCGCCCTCTTAGGGCACTTGTTCCTGGTGATTTGGAATGAGGATGAACTTCAGGAAAGTCCTTCCCAAGTTGAGCCGAAACACACAGACGCCGTCTTTTGCCGCAGCCGCTCCAGGATGGGAGTCTGCGCTTGGAGGTTTTCGCCCCATGAAAAGAAGAGTTGGCTTCGCGCTGAGTATGCTTGTGCTGGCAAGTTTATTTTTTCTGAACGTCCCCACCACTCTTGCTGGAAAGGGTTCGCTGGCAACAATTACCGGTTCAGTAAAAGACGATAAAGGTAACCCTTTAGCGGGCGCACTGGTCTCCCTTCTGAAAGATGGCGCGAATATCGTAATCAAAGAGACGAGAACCAGTAATGACGGGCGCTTTATGGCGAAGATTGCCCCAGGTCTCTATAGCATTCGCGCAATTGCCGAAGGATTTAATGCGGTCGCGTTTGCATCCGTTGAAGTGCGTCCCTCACAAGCGCTGATTTACCGATTCAATCTGGAGCCGATTGGCTCCGGCAAGACCTTACCCGAGCGCCGCAAGGATCGAGAAGACGTCCGTTGGATCCTTCGTTCAGCCCAAACACGCCGTTCGATCTTCCAGGTTCAGGAAGGAAGCGACGAAGACATAAAGGCGGCGCTCGGAATCGAAACGGCAAAGGCGGAGCCGCTGGCTACAGTCGCCGAGGCAGAGACCGAGACGACAATCGACGCAGCAAACAATTTCAAAGGCCGGACGCTAGGGGTAGTCCAAACATATTTTGCCGGCAGTGCTACTGAGCCAGGCTATCTGGGCCTGAATTTCGCAGTCTCGACGCCCGCCAGCGAACGAGTGGAATTGATATTTGCCGGGCAAACTGGCGTGGGTGCTTCCGCCCCTGGGCGTCTCGAAGTCACCAGCCGCGTCAGAGTAAACGACCGTCACAATTTGGAAGTCAGCGTAGGCGGAATGCAATTCAATTCGGCGTTTGCGGCAGACGGATTCGAACACCGACCGGCAGGACAGTTTTCAGTACGCGCGGTCGATGAATGGATCGTGAGGAACGGTGTAGTTATCGTCATGGGTTTGGATTACTCGCGCTTCGTCGGCGCGGGCGGCGCACGTTCCCTGAGTCCGCGAATTGGAGTCCAATTTGATCCTAACGCTCGCACCCGCGTTAAAGCTGCATACGCGCCGGGCGGTGACGAATCAGAGACGCAGAGTGTCGCGAGTTTTGAAGGTACTGATATCGCTTTTACTAACTCGGGAAATCGGCCGATTGCTGTTATCGACGGACAAGCGGTGCTAGAGCGCAGTCACCGGCTCGAATTCGGGATTGAAAGAGTTCTAAGTAACGACGCCAATCTGGAAGCGACAGCGTTCTTCGACACTACCGCGGGCCGCGGAATCGGCCTGCTGCGTACGCCGATTTCCGGCTTCTCCGGTTCAAGTGGCGACGCTCTCATCAACGTTGCAAATCAGGAAGGCGCCGCCCGCGGCATGCGCGTGGTTTATACCAGACGGCTCGGCGGACAGTGGAGTGCCTCGGCGGGTTACTCGTTTGGCGAAGGCCAGCGACTGGCGTCGACTTTCTCCGCACCCGACGAGATATTTGCCAACTCGTTCTTTCAAACCGCCGCGTTGCAACTGAGTGGTGGATTCAGCAGTGGGACTCATGTGCGGACGGTTTTGCGCTTTTCTCCGAACGCTACCGTCTTTGCGATCGATCCTTTTGCAGGTCGGCTCGGTGTTTACGATCCCTCATTGAGCATTCAGGTTACGCAAGATCTGCCCAGCTTCGGATTGCCAGTGCGCGCGGAAGCCATCCTCGATGCCCGGAATTTGTTGGACGCGCAAGCCGCGACCGAAAACGGAGAGATACTGACGCAGATCACGACTAATCGTCGCTCGGTGCGCGGTGGTATCTCCCTAAGATTTTAAGCGCAAGTTTCCGGTGGCAGGAGTGGCCACCGCCGCCTGTTACGGTGTTTTGCTCCAGCAGCCCCACCGGAAGTTTTTCTCCAAAATCATGGAAAACTACAAAATACTGAATCCCGAAAGGGCGCTGTCGTGGGCCCACAAGTTGGCAGACTCAGTATTGAACACGATGGAATTGGCCTCAGCTCTGGGGAACAATCATTGCTCTTTACGAGCGGATCGGGGAAGGACCCCGAGCTTGGTGTACTAAACCTTGAAGAGATCGGTGCTTACAACTGGAACTTGGTTAGTGCTGGCCGGCGCGGCCATTATGCTTGCCGCCGGGGTGCTGAACTTTGTCCAGCGGGCTCGCCGCGAGACACCACCCTGGGACGGCATTCGCTGGACGGAAACGAAGCACGGGATCCTCGCCGAGGCCGTTGAACCAAACTCCTCCGGGGCGCGAGCGCGGTTGCTGCCGGGAGACCGCCTTCTCGGGGTCAGCGTCAATAACGACAAGTATGAAGAGATTTCGCACGCCAAAGACGTGCAGATTTATCTCGACCAAGCCCAGGTAGGCGGCCAAATTCACTACCTCATTGAGCGTCCGTCCTACCCCGAAGAAAGCCGGTACTACTACGCTGATCTCGATAATCTCGACGCCACTCACAAATGGACGCCGCGTTCGCTCTACCTCAATCTGATCGGTTTGGTTTTTCTGTTCGTTGGCTTCTTCGTCTTATTCAAACAAGGTGGGCGCGCGCCCTTCGCACTTCATTTCGCCACCTGGTGCCTGGCTGCATTTGTCTTTCTTTTCTATACGCCCGTCGGTAGTTATCGCGACCTTGATCTAGCCATTGCGTTTCTGAAGAACGTCGCTTTCATTTTATTCGCGCCGCTCTTTCTTCATTTCTGCGCTCTTTACCCGTTGCGGCAACAGTTGTTCGCTGAGCGCCGCTGGCGCACTGTCCTGCTGTATGTGCCCGCTATTGCGTTAATAATCCTGACAAGTTTCATCTATCTGCGCGACGTTGTGGCCCAGGCGCTGCCGCTAGTCCGGGAAATTCCCGCGCTTTCTGAGTCGTTTGTTGAGCTTGCCTGGAAACTGAGCTTCTTCCATTTCAATGCCGCCTTAATTGCCAGTGCCGCGCTGCTGGTCAGAACCTGGGTGAAAGCGAAAAGTGCTGTGGTACGACAGCAGTTGAAGTGGGTCGTTTGGGGTTCATTGCTGGCAATTGCTCCGTTCACTTTGCTCTATGGGGCGGGTTATCTATTAGGAGCGCAAAGTGATCCCTGGCTGATCGATGCGGCGGTCTTGCCACTGGTTTTGATCCCCCTCGCCTTTGGCTACTCGGTAATTCGTTATCGCCTGATGGATGTCGAGCTGGTGGTCAGGCGTGTTTTTGTCTATGCGTTGACCACCCTCGCGATTGCGATGTTGATTGGTGCTGTTGTTTACCTTGGCGGCATCTATGCCATCGGCGGAGAGAGTTTTACTTCCGGCGAACTCACCTTGCGTGTCGTGATTGCGATCGTGGCAATGGCAGTAATCGTGATGTTGGCGGCTCCCGTGAAGGGCTTTTTGCAGGAACATACCGATCGCCTCTTCTACGGCGAACGCTATGATATGCGCAACAGCCTTTTGGATTTTGGGCGCACCCTTTCAGCCACGACTGCCCTGGAACCTTTGCTCGACTCCCTTGTAAGCCGGTTGCAGGAGGTAATGAACGTCGGTCGCGTTGCAATCTTCGTTGAAGACCGCAACGCAACTTCCGGCTATCGCCTCGCTCGAGCCGAAGGATTGGCAACCGAGATGATTGTGCCGCCCGACTTTCGCGAGATGATTCGCGTTCGCTCCGCCGAGAGTGGCGTCGTGCGCACGGACGATCTGGATGTGGCGCCGGAGCCGAACGGTTTTGTGCGCCGGGCACTGCACTACTACGTGCCCTGCGTCGTGCGCGGACGCATGGTTGCCGTGATCGGATTGGGACGTTCTTCGGATGGCGCCCTGTTGTCATCGGAAGATGTGGAAATTCTTAGGACCGTTTCCGGCTATGTCGCAGTAGCCATTGAAAACAGTTTGCTTTACCAGGAACAACAAGCGCGCGCCTCAGAATTGAAACTGCTAAAGGAGTTCAACGAGTCGATTATCGAATCGATCAACGTGGGGCTGCTGGCAGTCGATCTTGAAGGCCGGGTCACCCGTATGAACTCGGCGCTGGAACTGATACTGGGCCTCGCGCGCGATCAGGCGATTGGGAAACGTGTTGAAGAGCTGTTCTCTGAAGACTTTGCCGACACGCTTTGGCAGGTACTCGGCAACGATCGCTGGCGCCTCAGAGAGATTCGCAACATCTACAAGATCCACACAGCTACACGCGCCGGGCAAACCCTGGTACTGAACATTGCGATCGCGCCGCTTCAGGACTTGCAGGAGCAGACCGGCGCCTTAGTCGTGGTCGAAGACGTCACTTCGCGCATTCGCCTCGAAGAGCAACTGCAACAGCGTGAAAAGCTCTCGTCCATTGGCTTGTTGGCAGCTGGAGTGGCTCACGAAGTGAATACCCCGCTGACCGGAGTTTCGTCCTACACCCAAATGCTTCTGGGAATGTTGCCCGAGACTGATCCCAAACATGCCCTCCTGCAAAAAGTGCGGCGACAGGCGGAACGCGCGACGAACATTGTCAATAACCTGCTCAATTTTTCGCGTACCGGAAGCGCCACGGAGTTTGGGGAAGTAGACATTCACCGTGTCCTGGACGACACGCTGCAACTGCTTGAACCCCAATTGCGCACTAATCAAATCGAGATTGTGCGTGCTTATCAGGAAGAGCAACCACTCGTATTCGGGAACAGCGGTAAGTTGCAGCAGATCTTCACTAACTTGTTGCTCAACGCTCGCGACGCCATCCCCAATGGCGGAGAAATCAAGATCTCGACGGCGAATGACGGTAACAAATCGCTGGTCGTCGAGATTGCCGATACCGGAATCGGGATTGCTCCAGAGAACGTCGCGAAGATCTACGACCCCTTTTATACGACGAAAGGCGTGGGGCGCGGCACCGGTCTCGGTTTGGCGGTTTCATACGGCATTGTTCAGGAGCATTCAGGCCATATCTCGGTGGAAAGCACGCCCGGACGCGGCACGACCTTCAGAATCAGCTTGCCTACCTCTGACTTGCGCGCTCGTTTACAGGCCGTAGGCGATTAGCACATTCGCGAAAACTCTTTTGAGCCGGACGCAAATAGCATTGAGCTGTTTGTATCCGGCTTTTGTTATCTGTCTTGTTCTCGCCTAAACTGAACCACAATTTTCAGCTTCAAAGATTACTAAGAACACATGGCTAAGAAGGGCGCTGTATTAATAGTCGACGATGAGGAGATCATGCGCGATGTCCTGGAGACGCTGCTTTCTGCGGAAGGATATCGAGTTGATCTCGCGAAAACCGGCGAGGAAGGGATCGAAGCCTATGGCAAGCGGGCTTACGATGTGGTCCTGCTTGACGTCTCAATGCCCGGTATTGGCGGCCTGCGCGCGCTGGAGGAGCTTCTCAAGAACGATGCCGAAGCGGTAATTGTCATGATTACCGCCTATGCGACATTCGACACAGCGATTGCCGCTTGGGAGCGGGGCGCCTTCGGCTGCATTCGCAAGCCGTTTCAGAACGAACAGATCACGGCCACGGTCGCCGCCGGAATTAAGCGTCGGCGGAAAGAAGAAGAGCGACGCACACTGCGGCGCGCGATGAGTCGGGCCGTGGATCGCGGTGAAATAGTCGGACGCTCAGATGTGATGCAGGAAGTTTTCCGGATCGTGGAACAAGTTGCTCCAGCACGTTCGACGGTCCTCGTTACCGGCGAGAGCGGCACCGGCAAAGAGCTGATTGCCAAGGCTATTCATGAAGCCAGCCCGCGCGCGGCCAAGCCGTTTGTTACGGTCAACAGCTCAAACATACCTTCGGAGCTGTTGGAGTCCGAACTCTTTGGACACACGCGCGGCGCTTTTACCGGCGCCGTTGCTGTGAAAAAAGGACTGTTTGAAGTCGCTGATGGCGGTTCTATTTTTCTCGATGAGATCGGAGACATTCCCCCCGAGACACAGGTGCGCCTGCTGCGCGTAATTCAGGAGCGCGAGTTTACCCCTCTTGGCGATACGACGCCGCGTCGCGTCGATGTGCGTATTATTGCCGCCACGAATATTGATTTGAAGGAGGCGGTGAAGCAGGGAAGTTTTCGCGAAGATCTCTACTACCGGCTGGCGGTTGTGCCAATAGAGCTCCCCCCGCTACGCGATCGGCGCGAAGATATACTCGCCCTCTCACAGCACTTCATTGCGAAGTACAACGAAGAAAACGGACGGCAGGTATCGGCGCAACTAGCTCCGGATGTATTGGCGCTGCTTGAGGGTTACTCCTGGCCCGGTAATGTGCGGGAGCTGGAAAATACGATCGAACGGGCGGTAGTGATTGCCCCGGGAAATGATATTACGCGCGAGTGTTTGCGAAATGAGATTAGCGATCCGCAAAGCGTCGCGGCTAGATCTCACGACGGCGCAAGTATTACCGCAGTGCAGGACATCGGACGTGGCGTAGATTTCTACGACGAAGTCCGGCGGTTCGAGATTGATTTGATTCGCCGGGCATTAGATCAAACCGGTGGACACCAGTCGCGCGCGGCGCGGTTGCTTGGAATGAATGCGACTACTTTGAATTCCAAGATCAAGACTTACAATATTAATCTCCGGCCCCAGGGATAATTCCGTAAAGAGCCGCTTAGCATTTCAGAAGGAGTAGCAAGTGAGACGTCGTGATCTTGATGGTTGTCCGATCGCCGGCGCGCTACAGGTGATTGGCGACAAATGGACGATGCTAATCATTCGCGACCTGGCGCACGGGCCGCGGCGCACCATGGAACTCCACACGAATCTGCAACCCATTAGTAGTCGCACGCTCGTGGGACGCCTACGCGACCTGGTCGCCGACGATATTCTCGAACGCACAGACTTTGGGGGAAATCCTCCGCACATCGAATACGGCCTCACCGCGCGCGGCCGATTGTTGATTCCGTTGCTCGACGCATTGCGAGAAACGGGCCAACTACTTAATTGCAATGAATGTGAGGATCGGAAAAAACGTCGTGGCGCTTACTGCGAAACGTGTCCGAGCAATGGCTGGGTTCCCGTTGCCGCGGAACCAATTTCACGACCAGTTCGTCAGCGCCGCCAACGAGACGACTCAATAATTCTGCTTTAACGACGCCCGACAGCTTGCACAACGCTAGTCGCCAGACTCAGCAACTTCAGTTTTGTTGGAGATCACTTTGCCGTCGCGCGTGATTAACGCCGAGTGATCCGAAGAGACTCGTTCACCCTCAATAGTAATTTCATCCCCGGTGGGCATTGCGACTGGAAGATGATCCAGGAATCGTTCTGCGTCGAGCGCTGACATGCAGCCGGTGCCCGCCGCTGTGACAGCCTGCCGGTAGACCGAGTCTTGCACGTCCCCGCAAGCGAACACCCCCGGAATATTGGTCGCAGTTGATTGACCGGACGTCTTGATGTAGCCAACATCGTCAGTATCGATCTGGCCCTTGAAAAGATCGGTATTAGGCTTGTGGCCAATGGCTACAAAAACCCCCGCGCATGGGAAGACGCTTTCTTCGCCAGTCTTGAGATTGCGGAGCCTGACACCGTTCACTCCTTCTTCCGGTGTTCCCAGAATCTCTTCAAGAGCGGTGTCCCAGATAAACTCCAGCTTCTCGTTACTGAAAGCTTTGTCTTGCATGATCTTTGAGGCGCGCAATTTGTCTCGCCGGTGCACCACGTAGACGCGAGCAGCATAGCGAGTTAGGAAAGTCGCCTCCTCCATCGCCGTATCACCACCGCCGACGACGACAAGAACCTTGTTGCGAAACGCCGGCAGCGGCCCGTCGCAGGTAGCGCAAGCTGAAACGCCGTTGCCGCCTAGTCCCTCAGGGACCTTTGCTTCGCCGGGAATGCCCAGCCACTTTGCTGACGCTCCAGACGCAATAATCAAAGTCGCGGCTTTAATGATGTGATCGGCCGTGTGCAGGGTGAAGGGGCGCTCTTGCAGATCCACCTGCGTAATCCACGTCTCGAGAAACTCAGTGCCAAAGCGCTCCGCCTGCTTGCGAAACTCAACCATCAGATCAGGCCCCTGAATTCCGGCTGCGAATCCGGGGTAGTTTTCTACGTCAGTCGTAATCATCAACTGGCCACCCGGCGTCGTTTGCTTCTCGGCGTCAGCGGGCGCATCAATCACGAGCGGCGCGAGATTGGCACGTGCGCTATAGATTGCGGCCGTCAATCCGGCGGGCCCGGAGCCAATAATTACCACGTCCCGGTGGAGTGTCTGTTTCGGCATTGCGTGTGGTGTTTTCCCTTCGTTTGGCGGTGAAAATAGTCAGGCGGATCGTAACTAAATGCACATCAGTATAGCCTTTTCGGTTAGGCGTATAGTATAACTACTGGTACTGAAGTAGTCGAACTAAGGGCTTGCGAATCAACCACGCAACTCGCCACCAGGAGATTCTGGCAAAATTTGAAGGAAGGCACTCCCCAGAAGATTGCTTCCATAGCCGTAATCGGAGCGGGCACCATGGGGCATGGTATCGCGCAGGTTGCGGCAGCCGCTGGTTATCGAGTCATCCTCCGCGACCTCGACCGAGACAGCCTCGCCCGTGGTATCCGCGCAATCGAACGCAACCTCGACAAGGGGATGCAGTTGGGCAAACTGACTGAGGAAGATCGCGAGCAAACGCTTCAAAACATCCACGGCACTACCCAGCTCGATCAAGTTGCGACAGCCGACTTAATTATCGAGGCTGCTCCAGAGCAATTACAACTAAAGCAGGATTTGTTACGCGAAACGGAATCATTTGGCCACGACTTCATTTTTGCATCTAACACTTCGTCGCTTTCTATAACCGACATCGCGAGAGCTTCCGTGCGACCCGAACGTGTAGTCGGGATGCACTTCTTCAACCCAGTCCACATAATGCGTTTGCTCGAGATTGTAGTTGGCAAAGCCACGTCACCCGACACTGTGGAAACCGTTACCGAAGTTGGCCGCCGCCTGCGTAAGGAGCCAATTATTGTAAACGACGTGCCCGGTTTTGCTTCGAGCCGCCTGGGTGTGGCCCTTGGGCTGGAAGCGATGCGGATGTTGGAACAAGGCGTGGCCAGTGCCAAAGACATCGACAAAGCAATGGAGCTTGGCTACAACCATCCTATGGGGCCGCTGAAACTTACCGATGTGGTCGGTCTTGATGTGCGCTTGAATATCGCTGAGTATCTACATCGTGCACTCGGTTCGGAAACGTTTCGACCACCGGACGTGTTACGGCGGTTGGTCAGCGAAGGTAAATTAGGCAAGAAAAGCGGCGAAGGTTTTTATAGTTGGCGAGAGGAGAACGGAGATGCGCGCCTGGCGCACTCTTCCTGAGAGCGTAACGCCACGTGTTACCCACTATGAGTACACCTTACAACAACGAAGAGCGGCGTTTTGCTTTACGAATGTCCATGCGCTTGCCGATTGTGGTTTCCGGGCGCACGGAAGACGGTTCCGCCTGGAGTGAGCCAACAGAAACGGACGACATTTCCAACACCGGCACGCTCTTCCATCTCAACCAAAAAGTGAATCGCGGCGAGCGTCTCTACATTCGCGCTCATCGGCCGGACGGTGCACCTATCGAAGTGACGGCTGTGGTCGTGCGCGTAGCGCCGGCGATTTACGGAACCGCTCGTGTTGGTGTCCAAATTGCCGAACCCAGTGAGAACTGGGTCCGACTTTTTGTTTCCTGGGTCGCTGATGAGCAGCCTGTGGTTACTGACCCCGACACCCCTCCTACTGAATAACTTTCCAGGCGTAGAAGTACGATGTTATCGGATCGCGGGCGTCCCGCCCGCAAACGCCTCAGGTGCGGCCCGCAATTGAGTTGATTTGTAAGAAGACGTTTTTCGTACTGCGCGCTCAGTGCGGGCGTACGCCCGCGATCCCAAAGCGAAACACACGGGATCCAGTGGTGCGTTTGACGATTCACGTTCCAGCCTTTACGATTCCCGCACACGATTCAACTAAATAGAAGGAGTAGTTCATGTCGCAAGCCATGCCACAAGGTTACGAGACTCTGTTGCTTGAACACCGCGGACGCGTCGCCCTCATCACTATCAATCGTCCGGAAAAAAGGAATGCGCTAAATATCAAAACGCGTGAAGAAGGCGCCGCGTTGCTTGCGGAACTTAACCGTGACGATTCAGTCGGGGTGGTGGTCATCACCGGAGCCGGGGACAAGGCCTTCATTGCGGGCGCGGACATCGCTGAGTTTGCCGGACGCACTGCGATGATGCAGCGTGACGTAATGACTGGACAGTCGCTGTTTACGGCTATGGATAGTTTTAGCAAACCAATTATCGCGATGGTAAATGGCTATTGCCTCGGCGGCGGTTGCGAGCTCGCGCTCGCTTGCGACCTGCGCATTGCCAGCGAGACTGCTTCCTTCGGTCAGCCGGAGATCAATCTGGGAATCATACCCGGCGGCGGCGGCACACAACGTTTGACCAGGCTAGTGGGCGAAGGAAAGGCGATGGAGCTGATTCTGACCGGCGAGATCATCGACGCGAAAACAGCATTTGCCATTGGTTTAGTAAACCATGTCGTTCCTGCCGATCAGCTTGAAGCAAAAACGATGGAGATTGCTGCTCGGATCGCTGAGAAAGGTCCGATTGCGTTGCGATTAGCCAAGGAAGCCGTAAAGATCGCTTCACGCTCATTGCTCGATGAAGGACTGCGTCGCGAAGTTGACCTTTTTGGCCTTTGCTTCTCGACTGCTGACAAGGATGAAGGTGTGAACGCGTTTTTGGAAAAGCGCAAACCGGAATTCAAAGGCAAGTAAAAACGAACTTTGTACTTTGAGCTTTGTACTTTGTGAGCTAATCGATCTTAGGTAGTTATTCTGGGGCATTCAAGATCGCGAAAGAAGTTCAAAGAACCAGGTACAAAGCACAAAGTTCAAAAAACGAACGTCATTGAAAGTAATTCTAGTCATCGCCGGCATTCTCCTGGCAGCATTCGGTGGCGTGATGTTTTATCGTGCCGCCTTTCTCGAGCCGCCCACCGCAGTCGTGATCACCAATACTGATGTGCGCGAAGTCCCCAACACGATGCGCATCATAGGTGGAGCCGCCCTTTTCGTTGCCGGTACCACAATCGCTTTCCTTGCCGCTCGCCGTAAACGCTAAGTCATCCTTCAAAGAAATCGGAGGTTAGAAAGGGGCTCCGGAGATAATGAACAATCTTCAACTGACGAAAGCACCAATCGCAACAGCAGCGATGCTCATCCGCAAACCTGTTGCTGAGGTGTTCGAAGCTTTTGTCGATCCTGAAATAACTACCCGATTCTGGTTTACTAAAAGCACCGGACGATTAGCCGCCGGCAAGCAAATCACCTGGACGTGGGAGATGTACAATCATTCCGTCCAGGTAAATGTCAAAGCAATTGAACTAAACAAGAGGATTCTGATTGATTGGGGAAACTATGAATCGATGACCGAGGTCGAGTGGGTTTTTGCTCCTCACGAAAACGATACGACGTACGTCACTATTAGAAATTCAGGTTTTCAAGGAGATGGTGACAAGGTTGTGGATGATGCGCTTGATTCAAAAGGGGGATTTACATGGGTCCTCGCCGGCCTGAAAGCACTCCTTGAACACGACATCGAGTTAAACGCCATAGCCGATGCTTTCCCCGAAGGCCACTAGGAGGATCACCTTGGCACCGGTCACAATCGTCAATCGGCAATCACCAATCCGCAATCAAATTCACGCTCGCTTGACCGCTTCTGAAGGGGTACGTTACTCTTCGACTCCTTGGGGCCGTAGCTCAGCTGGGAGAGCGCATGACTGGCAGTCATGAGGTCAGGGGTTCGATCCCCCTCGGCTCCACCAATCAAGTCAACGTTTAGGGCCACGCTTTAGCGTGGCCATTCTCATTTTGAGTACCTACGGAAGCCCCAACGGATTTTCTTTTCTCGTCAAGTTCTTCCTGTTCCAAGTCCAGACTTCGCAGCTTTTCGACCTCTTCACTAGGAAGATCTACCAACACTGCGGTTGCTTTCGGTTGATCAAGGTCCGTTCGCTGGCAAATTTCAGATTCCAGCCACAAGGGCTCGCTACCGCGCTCTGTTGCTTCCAGAAGCAACCGAAGTTCTTCATTGGCTTTGTCAAGTGGGGCGTCTGCTTCAGCGCTGCGATGAGCGACGTCTTCAGTCACGTGTGTCAGGCGGAGAAACTGCACTTGTTCTGCAGAGCTTTTTTCTGC
>DASSCX010000292.1:0-3663 GCA_035697425.1 Pyrinomonadaceae bacterium
ACCATATCCGCGGAAACCCTTGCACCATTAAACTGGAAAGCCTTCAACGGTGCCCTATATACACTTAAAGAAAAGCTAGTCAGAGCAAAGGGAACCCAGACCACCTCAAAAGCAAGCTGATTCACCCTTCAACTGCCAGCTTTTGACTGTGTTGTTATAACGGTTGCGCCCGGCTTCGCTCTCGCACACCTTCTTCACAAAACGGGTGAGAGTGATGTTCGCCCGGGAAAGATTCCCCAATGCCTGCGAAAAACGCCGCAGTAATTAAGACCCAAACCGCGTTGTCCTACCATTAGGGGCGTCCGGCACAGTCATTGCGGTTCGCAATGTCGACAGGAAATAAGTCGCGGCCGCTTTGCATAGACGTTCGAGTAAGCAACTTGGCAAAACCAAAGTTGCTGCGTGAGGCTCATCCAACGGGCAAGAAACTCAAGAAGGCCCCGACCTGCCAACCTTCGAGGAAAAGGGGGATACGAGGACCCGAGTTCTAAACGTCAGATAATCGATAAACGCCACTAGCCCGAGTTAGATTTGCTTGGATAAGGCAGCCCAATCTCATGAAAGCAGATTGGCGTAACCATAAGTTTTGCTGTTGCTCTCTCGAGCACTTGAGAGAGCTATGCTTTTTTATAGCAGCTGAGAATCGCGAATAGCTTAGCGTTATCGGCCAGTAGTTCAGGTCCCTGCATACAAGTCGAGCTCCAGAAATGACCGTAGGTTTTTGCTGGGGACCCCTACGTCATAATCACTTCATTTAATTATCCGTATTTACCGCCATCATGACCCCTGACCGCAGGCAGCAAGTCGAACAGATTTTTCAAGCGGTGCTCAATCACACCCCAAACGAGCGTCCCTGGTTTTTGTCACTAGCCTGTGCTGACGATGCAGCTCTTAAGCGCGACGTGGAAACACTCTTCGCGGAACACGAAAGTGCCGGAACCCTTCAGCAACCTGGCAACGCAGAAAAGGACTTGAGCTCGCGGGAACCGATCGAGACGGAAGAAGACGATGATCCTATGATTGGCCGTCGTTTAGGCGCTTACCAGATCGAACGTGAAGTGGCTCGCGGCGGAATGGGTACTGTTTACGAAGCAGCACGCGTGGACAATGAATTTAGAAAACGCGCAGCAATCAAGGTTGTAAAGCGGGGCATGGATACCGACTTTGTTCTGCGGCGATTTCGGAAAGAGCGACAAATCCTGGCGGGTCTTGATCACCCTAACATCGCCTTGCTATTGGACGGTGGCACAACTGACGACGGCTTGCCCTATTTCGTAATGGAATACATTGAGGGGCAGCCGCTGTACAACTATTGCGATGCCCATCAATTGAGTATTGACGAGCGCCTTCGGTTATTCTTGTCGATTTGCGACGCCGTGCATTACGCTCATCAGAAGCAGGTAGTTCATCGAGATATAAAACCATCCAACGTTCTGGTGACGGCTGATGGTACGCCGAAGCTCCTCGATTTCGGCATAGCGAAACTGCTCAATCCTGAAATGGGCGCTGACATCACTCGTGACTCCACTGCCAGTACAATGCGTTTGATGACCCCAGAGTATGCTTCGCCAGAACAGGTACAAGGTTGGCCAACGTCAGCAACAACTGACGTCTATTCGCTCGGCGTATTGCTCTACGAACTGTTGACGGGACACCGTCCTTATCGTTTGCTCAATCGTGCACCGCATGAGATCGCACGTGTGATTTGCCAAGAGATACCTGCGCCGCCGAGTTTTATCATCACGCGCCACGATGATCTCTTCACAGCCAGTGAAGCGACAACTCTCCAGCAAGTGCATTCGACAAGAAAAGCTACAGTCGAATCGTTGCGGCAAATTCTTTCTGGGGACCTCGACACGATAGTTATGCGGACGCTCCGCAAGGAACCCGAAAGCCGTTACCAAACTGCCGAACAATTGCGAGACGACATCACGCAGTACCTGGACGGAGAGCCGATTTCGGCGTGGCCGGATTCGTCGCTGCCGTATCTCGCTCCCGGTACCGCATCCATTAGCGCAGAAAACTCGCTGGCAGTTTTACCGCTGAAGCTATTGGATTTCCCGCAAAAGGCAGATTCAAAAGCCGATTACCTGGCGACCGGTCTCGCTGATGCGTTGATCTCACGCCTGAGTAACATCAGACGTTTTGCCGTACGACCTATCAGCAGCGTTTTGAATTACGGCCTCGACTCTGATCCGCTCGTTGCCGGCCGCGAACTTGGTGTGGCTCACGTACTGGACGGCCAGGTAAGACGAGCCGGCGAACAGATGCGCGTCACGATTCAGTTGCTCAGCGTGTGCGATGGCGCGGCGATCTGGGCCGAACAATTCGACGAGAAGTTTACTGACGTACTCAGTTTGGAAGATACGATTTCCTCCAGTGTGGCAGTGGCGATCGTTCCGCAGTTAACTGGCGATGAGCGACTCAGACTCGCAAAACGTGGCACCGACAATCCTCAAGCTCACGAGGCTTATCTTCGGGGACGTCATTACTGGAACACGTTCACTGAAGACGGTTTTGCGCGAGCTCTCGTTTGCTACGACCAGGCCATCGCACTAGATCCGAACTACGCGATCGCTTATGCGGGGGTGGCGGCGTATCACAACTGGCTGGGCTCCATTACAATTTCGCCTTTTGCCGAGTGTGCCGCGGCTGCTTACGAAGCCGCCTCGACCGCCGTGGCGATCGATCCCACACTGGCTCAAGGCTACGCAGCACTGGGCCAGGCAATACTTTGTAAGGATTTTAGCTGGGGTCGTGCCAAACGTCAGCTTCTTACGGCGATCGATCTCAACCCAAACTATTCAGTCGCGCGGATGTTGCACGCCTTACAGTTAACAATGGAAGGTCGGTTTACCGAAGCGTTGCGGGAAGCGCAATTTGCGCGCGATCTTGATCCACTCGGAAGCATTTCGCTTTTTAGTCTGGTCTGGTGTTCTTACCACGCGCGCCACTTTGATGATGCTTTCGGTTTGGCGCGAGAAACTCTGGAAACGGAGGCGAACAATTTGCAGGTGCTTCACGTGGCCAGTTTCCTACTTAGTCGGCTGGGCCGGCATGATGAAGCGATTGCTGCTGCTCAGAAATCTGCCGCGTTGATGGGCGAAGTTTCCCACACGCTGAGCAGACTCGGGTCAGCGCAGGCGCAGGCCGGCAACACTGAAGCGGCCGAAGCGGTGCTGCGTCACATGAACCAGATCGCCTCGCGCCGTTATATCTCGCCGTATCATCTGGCGCTGCTTAACTGCGCGCTGGGTCGAGCAGAGCAAACACTGGATCTCTTGGAGCAAGCTTACGAGACCCGGGACGCGAAAATACTTTGGATGGGCGTCGATCCGGAACTGGACCCGCTCCATGGACACCCGCGTTTCGACGAATTGCTCCGGAAGTTGAACCACCGCCTCAGCGCGCTGCCGCTGCTGCCAGATTTGTCGGGCACGGTTCATGAATCGAACTCAGCGTCTTCGCTGGCGCCCGTCAGTACATCGCCTGTGGTCAGTCCTGCGCAACAAACTTTGGACAACGGAAATGATGAGGCGCGTCAGCTATATACAGCTGGTCGCTATTACGCCACGCGCCGCACCGCTGAGGGTCTTTGGCAGGCGATCGACCGGCTGAAGCGTGCAGTGGATCTGGATTCGAAATTTGCACTTGCTCATTCGG
>DASSCX010000293.1:0-5227 GCA_035697425.1 Pyrinomonadaceae bacterium
GGTTTCTGGGTTGCCAGTTTCACCCTGAATATAAGTCCAAGCCACTCGATGCTCATCCCTTGTTTTCATCTTTCGTGCGAGCGGCGTATGAGAATCGTTTGCAGAATGAAACATCCATGGACAAGAACAGCGAAGCGGAACTAGTGGTGCACGAGCGCGTCACTGTCACCTCTGCCGACTGAAGCTACGACAGCTTTGCAGTACTGGAGCGGTAGCGACTTCCGGTACAGTACGGGCGCGGTAGCCTGCATTCAACGGCTGCAACATACTCGTAGAGTCTTCATCGTCGACGGTTGAAACGTCTGCTAGTTAAGAGCGGTCGCTACCGCTCCCGTACTGTACCGGCGGCGCTATCGCCCGTACAGACTTTATCGAGCCGCGACAGAGCAGCATCGGTATCGAGATGCGATACCCACTTAGCTTTAAGAATCAGATCCAGCTAATCCATTCAAGCCGCTCTCGTTGTTACTTACCCGCTCCAAACACATCATACATTTTGATTGCATGCCACACTGTTTCTCGCTGAGGTGCATCTCACAACGTTTTGCGGGATAATCGTTGAGCTCAACGTTCCACACGAGATCATATGCTCCATTGCCCAATATGCGGCCGGCAATTCTCAGCGGATGTGCGGGTGTGTCCTGATGACAACTCACCGCTGCAGGCTGATGCCACGATTGCAACTGACGGCCCTGTAGATCCACTCATTGGGCACACGCTCGATGATAAGTACCGTATCGAAGCCCGTCTGGGAATCGGCGGCATGGGTACGGTGTACCGCGCCCGGCATCTGCTAATTGATCGGGCAGTCGCGGTTAAAGTTCTGAGCCAACGGTTTGTCGAGGACGAGGCGGCCCAAATGCGCTTTCGTCGCGAGGCAAAAGCCGCTGGCCGCCTGCAACATCAAAACGCCGTCGCCGTAACTGACTTCGGTCAAACCGCAGATGGCTACGTGTATATCGTGATGGAGTTGCTGGAGGGCCACACGCTCCGCGATGTGCTAGCGAAGGAAGCACCTCTCGATACTGCCCGCGCTGTGGCGTTGATGCTGCAAACCTCCGCCGCCGTAGCTGCCGCTCATGAAGCCGGAATAATTCATCGCGATCTCAAACCAGCCAACATCTTCATCGTGCATAATTCGGAAGTACCCGCCCTGGTGAAGGTGCTCGACTTTGGAATTGCCAAACTCGCCACTGAGACTCTCGAAGAAGACGAAGCACACACGTTGACTCAAGTGGGAACGATGATCGGAACGCCCCGCTACATGTCTCCCGAACAATGCGACGGAGCTGAGCTGACTCCGGCAGCTGACGTTTACAGTCTGGGTGTAATTCTTTATGAGATGCTGACGGGGAATGTGCCGTTTTCCGGATCGACGCCGTTAGCTATTGCGATGAAGCACACTTCCGAAGCGCCGCGTCCGCCGCGCGAGTTTGTTACCTCGATTCCCGCTGAATTGGAAGCTGTAGTGCTGCACTCTCTCGAGAAGGCGCCTGAGAACCGTCCGGCAGATGCGGCCGAATTTCGACGCGAGTTGCTGGCTACGGCCGAACGACTGGGATTGGAACATGGGGCGACGACCAGTGGTCCCGATTTGCAGTCGCTCCGCGATGTGGGAAAGCAGTCCCCTTCGGGACGACTCTTAATCGATCTCGCACGACTGCGTGAAAATCGCGCGGCAACTTCAAGTGCCAACGAGCTGACGGTGATCCGCGACGCTCGACCCACCGAAGCTGTAAGAGCAGCCCTGGGCCCAGGAGACAGTCAAACGGGTTATTCTTTTCCGCGAGTTAATGTGCAATTGGGACAAACTCTCGAACGTGCCCGACAAAAACCGACAGCCTTGTTGGGTTTGATCTTGGTGCTTGCGACTGTCGCCGCGGTGGGCTTCTTCACATTGCGGGCCTGGCGAAGCGCGGCACCCGCGGCGGAGCAGGCAATCGTTACTCCGACGCCGACTCCCACACCGGAAGCGACACCGACGCCAACACCCGCGCCGAGTCCGAAACGCGAACCAACGAAGCAGCCCGTGAATGCGAATAAGAAGAAAGAGTCAAAGGTGAGCTCGGCGCTTAAGAAGGTCGGTCGTATATTGAAGAAACCGTTCTAGTCGGTTGCTCGAACAATTCAGTTAGGGTTAAATCCGAAACGTGACAACAAAGTCGTTTCAGGTTGGCAACGCCACCTTTGGTGATGGACGTTTGACGATCATCGCGGGTCCCTGCGTAATTGAATCACCAGAGCATGCCCTGATGATGGCTCGTGAATGTTCGCAGCGCGCGCGCCAGGCCGGCCTTGATTTCGTTTACAAGTCTTCTTTCGACAAGGCCAATCGCTCTTCGGTGCAAAGTTTTCGCGGCCTCGGGATGGAGGCGGGCCTCGATGTTCTGCGTCGCGTGAAAGATGAAGTTGGCGTTCCGGTGCTGACGGACGTGCACGACGTGGCGCAAATCAAACCGGTCGCTGAGGTGGCGGACATCCTGCAAATTCCTGCGTTCCTGTCGCGCCAAACTGATTTGATCCTCGCGGCCGCGCAATCCGGGCGCGCAGTAAACGTTAAGAAGGGGCAATTCCTGGCGCCCGCCGATGCCCGCAACATTGTCGACAAGGCACGGACAGCCGGCTGCGAAAAGATCTTGCTGACAGAACGGGGCGTGAGCTTCGGTTACAACAACCTGGTCGTAGACATGCGTTCTTTTGCGATCATGAGACAGTTTGGCGTGCCCATCGTCTTCGACGTAACTCATTCGCTACAACTTCCGGGCGGCCTCGGTCATGCAACGGGTGGACAGCCCGAATACATCGAACCGCTCGCGCGTGCTGGCGTTGCCGCCGGTGTCGATGCGGTGTTCATGGAGGTGCACGATCATCCTGAACGGGCGCTCTCCGATGGCCCAAACGCGTTGCCGCTCGAACGCATGCAGTCGCTGTTAAATATTCTGCGCGACATTCATGAGTTAGTTCGAACATGCCCGGCCGAATAGACAAAACAATAAGGAATGATTCGCTCAGATATGAAAAGGTTCGCGGTCTTTGCACTCACCATCTTCTTCTATTTTTCTTGCTGGTCTGCAACTAACGCTCAGGAAGAAGTTCGAGCAGCCTGGCAAGTCACGCACTTCGATCTCAACGCGAACGTGCGCCAGGCGGAACGGGAGCTTAGCGTCGTCGCCATTCTAAAAGCGCGCAACGCCGGCAATGGACCGGGAAACAGTTTCACTTTCAGACTAAATCCAAAGGCGACCGTGCGCACGGTTGAGGTCAACGGCGCGAGCGCTAACTTTCGCCCGATGTCCGAGACGCGCGGCACTTTGTTGCGTGTAACTGCGACGCTCGCCGCGGCTGTTGCGCCAGGCGGAGCGATCACTGTGAACATTGCTTACAGCGTACCGGTAGAAGCAAACTCCGGACTGGCTGCAATTTCACCAATCGCCACTCAATTCCTGCCCGGCTCATTTTGGTATCCCATTCCCAACACTCCTTACACCGTGCGCGGCGCCGATACGGCCCCGTTTCGAATCTCGGTGAATATAGCGAACGCGGTTTCATCCGGAGTTGAAAAGGAAGGTAGCGGCGCCCGCGTTTTTGAACAAGAGCTTCACGGTCAGCCATTCTTTGTGCAGGGAGATTGGGACAGGCTCGAAGGGGCAGCCGATAACAGGTCCATTAACGCGTTTATTCCTAAAGGTGCGGGGCCGGACGAAAGGCGGCAGGCGGAGCAGTTGATTGCATTAGCTGGCCACGCACGTTTGTATTTTGCCGGACTATTCGGATCTGCACCCGCCGCTTCCATCAGATTAGTTGCAGTGCAGCGCGGCGCCGGGTTCACCGATGGCGGCACTGTATTGCTGGATGCTGGTACGTTCCGGCGCAGCAAGATCGATTCGACGGCGGCGCGCCAAATTGCCGAAGCAGTTGCCCACCTCTGGATCGGCGGCCAGACTGCTTTGCGCGGCGAGGGCAGCGGCGTAGTACGTGAGGGCCTGGTTCGCTATCTGGCGCTGCTTTTTGTGGAGAAACAATTCGGTAAAGAAGCTGCGGCTGCTGAGGTACTGCGTTGGCGGCTTGCTTACACGCCAATCGCGAAACGTGATGGCCCCCTCTCGCAAATAACGCCGCTCGACGACACTTACTACAATTCCGTTCCTAACAAAGGCGCGCTCGTTTGGCGACTCGTCGATCGACGTCTCGGCCGCGATGCGTTCATTAGCAGTATCCGCGCCGCGATCCAAGCAGCGAAGGGAGGCGACCTGACGCTTGCCGCTTTGCGCAAGGATTTGGCAGAGAAGGGAGGCGATTCGGTCAAGACGCTTCTCGACTACCAACTGGATAGCGTTACAGATTTGGATTTGATGGTTGGGTTGCCACAGCAACGCGGGGCCGAATGGGTTTCCGCTTTGCGCAACGATGGGTCAACCGAGGTAACGGTAACGACAACTGCAATAACAGATCGAGGCGAGCAATTATCGGTTGACGCTAATGTTCTTGCGCACAGTTTTGGTGAAGCAAGATTCAAAACAAGCAGTCGGATTGTGCGAGTTGAAGTAGATCCGGAAAAGTTTTATCCGCAGACAGACTACACAAATGATCGGATGCCCCGAGGGCGAGCTATTTCCGACACGCTTGGGGAGGCTTCCCGATTCCTGGGGGCGCAGGATTTTGTCAAAGCCGAAGCGGCAGCGCGCGAACTGCTGGCCCGCGAGCCCGGTTTGCAAGAGGCGCACATCATTCTTGCTCGCGCCCTCCTGGCGCAGAACAAACCTGATGAAGCAGAAAAGCTTTTTCGCTCAGCGCTGGAAAACCCGCTACCGACGCCGAGTACTCTGGCCTGGGGCGCAATCGGGCTTGGCGAAATTCATCTTAAGCGTGGTCAGGCGGGCGAAGCGGCGAAACGTTTTACAGAAGGTGTTCGCGCGGATGCCGAATATGCATCTTCGTTGGCCGCGCGGTCTGCCCGTATTAGCGCGGAAGCTGCGGCGCCGGCGGCGATTGATGAATCCGCACGCGCTTTCATAAAGCAACTCGATCAGGCAATCATGAGCGGGAAGAAAGTGGAGATCGAGGCCAGGATTGTACCGGGCGAACTGGTTCGTTTTGTCGGCGGCATCATCGGCAGCCAACCGGAAGTGTGGCAAACGAAAGTTCTTCGCACGGAACTCCTTAATGCAAACCTGATGGCGATCGACGCCAGTATTAACGCCAAACAATTAGGCCAGGAACGTTCGGG
>DASSCX010000294.1:0-6048 GCA_035697425.1 Pyrinomonadaceae bacterium
CGGGCGACGTTCTTAGTATTCCAGCTTTCACTGGTCGGGTCGTTTGGCGAAAGCTCAATCGGCAATCGGCAATGGGCAATCGGCAATCCCAGTGTGCTTTGGACTTTGGACGCGTGCATTAGCTAAGATGGCGCTTCTTTAAACCCCAAATCAAAAAGCGAGATTCAAGATGATCGATTTTGAACTGACCGAAGACCATAAGGCCCTGGTGCAAACAGTGAAGGAGTTTGGCCAGAAGGAAGTCGTGCCTTTCATTAAAGAATGGGACGAAAAGCAGCAATATCAGCCCGGGATTCTGAAAAAGATGGGCGAACTGAACCTACTCGGAGTCTGCATTCCCGAACAATACGGGGGCGCCGGGTTCGACTACATTTCGCTCGGCTTAGTCTGTGAAGAACTGGAAGCAGTCGATACCTTTCTGCGCGTAGTGATGTCCGTCCACACCGGACTTAATTCTCTAACGCTCTACTCGTGGGGTACAGAAGCTCAAAAGCAAAAATACCTCGTGCCGCAAGCGAAGGGTGAAAAGTTAGCAACGTATGGTTTAACGGAACCAGGCGCCGGCTCGGATGTGGTCGGCTCTCGCTCCACCGGGCGTCGCGAAGGCGACGAGTATGTGCTCAACGGCGAAAAGATGTGGATTAGTTTGGCCGACATGGCTGATAACTTTTTATTCTTCTGCTGGACCGACGAAGAAAAGCGCCGCAAACGTGATCACAGTGGTATGTCCTGCTTCATCGTCGAGCGCACGATGAAGGGATTCTCCTCCGGCACGATTCACGGGAAGCTCGGCATCCGGGCCGGCAATACCGGCTACTTCTCTTTACAGGACGTCCGGGTGCCGAAGGAGAATCTCGTAGGTGAAGAAGGTGAAGGGTTCAAGATCGCGATGTTTGCTCTCGAGCAGGGCCGGTACACGGTCGCTGCGGGGGCCACTGGCGTCATTCGCGCCTCGCGTGATGCTTCAATCGAGTATGCCAACACGCGCGAGACGTTTGGCACTAAGATCGGTAACCACCAGCTAGTGAAACAGAAGATCGCCGAGATGGAAGCTGACTATCAGATATCGCATCTGCTCTGGTTGCGGGCCGGATATTTGAAGAACGAAGGCAAACCCAATGGCAAGGCGACCAGTTTGGCTAAGTGGCAGGCGACGGTGCGCAGTGAAAAGGCAGCGTCGATGGCGATTGAAGTACACGGGGCGAATGGTTACTCAAACGATTACCCGGTTGAGCGATATCTGCGGAATTGCAAAGCCGCGATCATTTACGAGGGGACCCGCGACATTCATACCCTGATGCAAGCTGATTGGGCCTTAGGGTTGAAGCATGAAAAACCCGCGCGCAAAACGCTGCCGCCATGGAAGCCGGCGACATCCCACGTTGCCTCCGGCGATTGAGCAGCGTCGTCGTTACCTCGGGGCTATGCCGCCTAGGGGTGAGCGGTAAGTCTCTGACTTACCGAAATAGCAATGTTTTGAATCTCGGGGCTTAGCCCCGCAGACATCGGATGAGTCGTAACGGTAAGTCAGAGACTTACCGCGCACCAGAAAGTCGGAGACTTTCCTCACTCAAGCCGTCTCCCGAATCCGCAGTCGCGTTTCGCGCTCATAGCGGGCGGGACGCCCGCAATCCCACACTACTGTGCCTTTAGTTCCTGATGGCGAGCAATAGCACGCACGACGGCTGCCTCAACCTCTTCGAGTTTGAACGGTTTTGAGATATACGCGAACGCCCCCATGTCCAGTAGATTTCTGGCGGTGTCCTCATCGGAATTTCCAGAAATGACAATGACAGGCGTATGCGGATGCTGCATCTGAACGCGCTTGAGGATTTGGTCTCCGCTCAGCCCAGGCATCGCCATGTCGGTAAGCACTACGTCGTAACTTTCAAACTCCAAATAAGCAAGCGCCTGTTCGGCGCGATCAGCCGTGTGACACTCGTGCGATTCGCTGAGAAGATCACTTAGAGTTTCGCGAATGTTGTTATCGTCGTCGACGATTAACAGCGTGGCCATTGAGGTTCTCCTGCTTGCTTAATGAAGCTAATGAGGAATCGAAGTAAGTCAGGAGTATGTTGCCCTGAAAAATCACGCGACGCAATGTTGAGAGCCGTCGGAAGAATCCGCAGTCAGGAGGGGCGGTTGCCGCCGCTCGTTTCCAGCTAGCCACTTGTCTCATTCACAAGCAGAAGTTTTGCTGCGGTCTCATCTAAAGCGCTAGGTTCCGTGAGGACCAGAATTGGACGGTCACCAGGTGTTGCTGGTAACGGTTTAGCTTCCTTTTCCGCCTCGAGAATCACATGCGTTGTTTGCAGCACCGTATCGGGGTTCAACGAAATCGAGTTAATTCCTTTCTCAACCAGGAAACGAGCGAACTCGGGATAGTCAGAGGGCGCTTGCCCGCAGATGCCAATCTTCTTACCGGCTCGCTGCGCAGCTTCAATCGCGATTGTCACCATCTTCTCGACGGCGCCATCGCGTTCATCAAACAGGTGTGCCACCATTTCCGAATCGCGGTCCAGGCCGAGAGTCAGCTGCGTCAGGTCGTTTGAGCCAATCGAGTAACCGTCAAACACGCGGAGGAATTCATCGGCATAGATCACGTTCGCCGGCAGTTCGCACATCGCGTAGATTTCGAGCTCGTGCTCTCCCTGTTTCAAACCAAACTCGGCCATTAGCGCCACAACGCGTTCGGCTTCCACGACTGTCCTACAGAAGGGAATCATCGTCTTCACGTTTACGAGGCCCATGTCATCGCGAACGCGCAGTAACGCCAAACATTCAAGCTCAAAGCCCTCACGATAACGCTCGTCGTAGTAGCGTGAAGCACCGCGGAAGCCAAGCATTGGGTTTTCTTCCGTGGGTTCAAACTCCTCGCCCCCGATCAGCATGGCATACTCGTTTGACTTGAAGTCTGACATCCTCACAATCACCGGTTTCGGATAGAACGCGGCGGCAATCCGCGCAATCCCTTCGGACAGACGGCGAATGAAGAACTCGCGCGGATCTTCCTCGCCAACACGCCGGGCAATCTCCTTTACAACATCAGGATTCTGCAATGCCGGATAGCGGACCAGGGCCATCGGATGAATACCGATGTGGTTGTTGATAATGAACTCCAGGCGCGCCAGGCCGACGCCGTCATTTGGCAGGGAGGCGACCGCGAAAGCGTGATCGGGATCGCCGACATTCATCATTACCTGCGTCCGCGGTCGTGCCTCCTCTGCCACCGCTCGCCGATCGACGTCGAATTCAACCAGTCCCTCATAAATGTTGCCGTGCGCCCCTTCTGAGCACGAAACGGTGACGTCGGTTCCGCTCTGTAAGATCTGCGTGGCGTTACCAGTACCGACGATGCACGGCAGCCCCAGTTCGCGGCTGATGATTGCGCTGTGACAAGTGCGGCCACCGCGATCGGTGACGATTGCCGCGGCCTTTTTCATGATTGGTTCCCAGGCAGGATCGGTCATCGAAGTTACGAGCACGTCGCCGGCATTGAAATCAGTTAAATGATCCGGATCTTTCAACACATGTACGTTACCGTGACTGATCTTTTCGCCGACGGCGATGCCGGAGACGAGTGGCGCGCCGTGCTCTCCTGTGAGCCGGTAAGTTTCGATATAGTTTTCGCGATTGCTGGCGTGAACAGTTTCAGGCCGCGCCTGGAGGATAAAAAGTTCGCCAGTGTAGCCATCTTTCGCCCACTCGATATCCATGGGCGTGTGCTTGCCCGCCAACTGTGAATAGTGCTCCTCGATTGTGCAGGCCCAGCGCGCCAGCTCCAACACTTCATAATCTCCCAGGACGAATCGATTCCGCTGAGCCTCGACTACTTCGCGCGTTCGCGTGCCCCGCCCGTCCAAACCGTAAACCATCTTCACTTCTTTGCCACCCAGTCGCCGGCTAACGATCGGACGAGCGCCGGTCTTCAAAGTTGGCTTGAAGACCACCCACTCGTCAGGAGTGGCCATGCCTTGAACGATGGCTTCACCTAAACCCCAGGCGCCGTTGATTACCACCACATCACGAAAACCGGATTCAGTGTCGAGACTAAACATCACGCCGGAACAAGCCTGATCGGAACGCACCATTGGTTGCACGCCGATGGAAAGCGCCACGTCGAAGTGATCGAAGTTGCGCGCGGCGCGATAAGAAATCGCCCGATCAGTCCAGAGGGAAGCAAAGCAGCGATGGCAGGCTTCGATGAGGGCCGCCTCGCCACGTACATTCAGAATTGTGTCTTGTTGTCCCGCGAAAGAAGCATCGGGAAGATCTTCGGCGGTGGCTGAAGAACGAACGGCAACTTCCGGCGTGCGTCCCAGGCGTTCGCAAAGTTCGCGATAACCATTGAGGATCGCATTGTTTACTTCCTGTGGGAGTGGGGTGTCCAACATCAAAGCGCGAGCCTCCTTGCCTGCCTCATTCAACGCCTTAATGTCGTTGTGATCGAGACCGGCCATTAACTCGCGTAGTCGTTTGCCCAAACCGTTCGTGTTCACGAGCAGCCGGTAAGCCTCACTCGTGGTTGCAAAGCCGTCAACTGCCCGCACGCCGCGGGGCACGAGGGCGCGAAACAGTTCGCCCAGGCTGGAACATTTGCCGCCCACGAGTTCGACGTCACCAGCACCAACTTCACTCAGCTTAAGGACGAGAGGTTTGGAAGTCTTGGCCATCAGTTTCTCCTAGAGTTGTGTTGGAACTCTCTGTTAGAAGGTCTGCTCTAACGGAAGCCCATTCTAGTTTGTTGCCAGAGGCTTGAGAAGGTCGATCCCGCCGCAGCTTTATATAAAAAACGACGAATTGACCCTTTAGTGCAGCTTTGCCTGAGAAGTTTTTAGTACCAAATTCGCGGGCAGCCTGAGGGCGTTTGGTGTTGCAAACAAGGCGGTTATTCGCTGCAGTGGCAGGGCCGCTGCTACAAATTCCTGCACCGCTCTGTTAGTATGAACGTGCACTTCTAACATCTGCGACCAGCATCTCTATTAACTGTTTCGCGGTTACATTTCTGCATCAGGAGAGCTACGTTATGGGTCACGAAATAAGGACAGATCGCGAACTGTCTCTGGATTTCCTGCGCGTTTGTGAAGCGGCGGCCATTGCTTCCGCACGCACCATGGGGCAGGGAGACCGTAAGTATTCCGATCATGTCGCCGTCGAAGCCATGCGCGAAACGATGGATACCGTGCCGATGCGCGGCCGCATCGTCATCGGCGAAGGCGAGCGTGACGAAGCGCCGATGCTCTATATCGGTGAGGAAGTCGGTGGTGGCTTCGGCGTGGGTGAAGAACTGGCCGACTCCTGCCCGGAAGTCGACATCGCCGTCGATCCACTTGAAGGAACAAATTTGTGTGCGCTCGGTGCCAACAATGCAATCGCGGTGCTCGCCGCGGCTGAACGCGGTGGTCTGCTTAACGCTCCTGACATTTACATGGACAAGATCGTTGTCGGGCCTTCGTCGCGTGGTGTTGTCGATCTTGATGCGCCGGTGAAAGACAACCTCAAGAACATTGCCCGACGTTTGGGTCGTGATGTTGAGGACCTGACGGTGATTGTGCTTGATCGCTCGCGGCATAAGAAGTTGATAGCCGACGTACGTGAAGCGGGTGCTCGCATTCGCCTGATTGGCGACGGCGATCTGTCCGCAGGAATTTCAGCGGCGGTAGCGGGAACTAACATTCACGCCCTGCTGGGAATTGGCGGTGCGCCGGAAGGTGTGATCACGGCGGCAGCCATGAAGTGTCTTAACGGCGAAATCCAGGCGCGTTTGGTTTTTGATCCGGACCGCTTGGGTGTTGATAAAAACAAAGTACCGGCGAAGGAAGCAGTGCTGGAGCGCTTACAATCAATGGGCATCAACGATCCTGACAAGGTTTACGACACGAATGATCTGGCTCCGGGCAAGAGAATAATCTTCGCTGCCACTGGCGTCACGGATGGGGCGTTGCTCAAAGGCGTCAGGTTCTTTGGCTCAGGTAAACGCACACACTCAGTAGTCATGACCACCGAGTCGCGCCACATCCGCTTTGTAGATACGCTGCATATCGAAGG
>DASSCX010000295.1:0-8945 GCA_035697425.1 Pyrinomonadaceae bacterium
CGGCAATCGGCGATGTATCGGCCTACCCGCTACCGCGTGGTGGTACTAACCTCATGGGACCGAATCAACCAGTAATCTGGAGGTCTTAAGTCAAAACTCAATTCCAAACTGCACCAGTAACAAGTCGGAGTAAGTGGCAACTTGTCGCCGCCTAACACAGTAGTTAAGATAAATCACATTCGATCCAAACTAAAATTAACGGGAGAAACTAATGAACGGGACGACGATGCCGGAGATTACCGCCACGGAATTAAAACAGCGACTCGATAGCGGAGACGACTTACAAATCATTGACGTCCGCGAGGCGAATGAGCTCCAGATCGCAAAAATCCCCGACACAGTTCACATCCCTCTCGGACAAATACTCACCCGCATGTCAGAAATCGATCCCAATCGCGAGACAGTGGTGCATTGCAAGATGGGTGGCCGCAGTGCGAGAGCAATCGCAGCGCTGAAACAGGCCGGCTTCTCCGGCAACCTGGTTAATCTGAAAGGTGGAATTACAGCCTGGTCGAATGAAGTTGATCCGAGCGTTCCAAAATACTAATCAAACCCACTTAGTTACTTGCTGATGCCTTCAAGTTTAATGAACTGGCTCAGCTTCGTGATTACCATACCTTCCGTTACTTCCGTGCGACACGAGAGTACTGGCTTGTCCTTGGCGTCGGTCTGTCCGATGTCGTGGCACCAGATCTGACAGTTTGTACATTCACCATTCCAACAGAAGTCGCCATAGGAAATCGAATTCAGAGAAAGGTACTGGAAGCAGCGCAATAAGCGGTTTTTTTCGGGCACCTGAACCAGCTTGCCGAGAATCTCGATCGTGATCAGTTTCTCATAGGGATCGAGCAACTCGCTGGCGTCGATCGCCGGTGGGGTTTGGTCGAGAGTTTGCTCGTTCATGACGCGGCGGGAGTATAGCCGTTCCGGTTGCAGAATAATACCGGATCTTTGGCACCGTCGCTTCGCATCTTCGCGGATAGATTGCTAAACTAGCCACTTCCGGAGGTGAGCATTTGGCGTTAGTTATCTATACCAAGCCGGGCTGCCCTTACTGTCAGCAGGCACGTGATTATTACAACTCTAAGGGAATTCCCTTTAAAGACTACGACGCGCAGAACGATCGCAAGCGACGCGCTGAGATGTTTTCCTATTCCGCCGGAGACCCGACGGTTCCCTGCATCGTGGAAGACGGCAAGTTCGTCGGTTCGGGCTGGGGCGATCCGCCGCGCGGTTGAACCGTTCACGATTAACCGGCCGTGTGCCGGCTTTCACCTAAAAGATATTCAGTTACGACGTGCGTGGAAGCGCGCCCGATGAGAAACCGCAGGTCACTAATTCCCCAATGACTGCAAACCCCATTTTCTTACCAAAAAAGGACCGCCATGAAAAAATTTCTGTTACCACTGCTGATAATTGTCAGCGTAATTCTTACAACTTACTTTGCGGCGCTGGCCCAAAGAAATGGAAATGGGACCGCCGCGCCTAAACCACCTATGGCAGAACGAAAAACAAAAACTACCGAAATCCACGGTCACAAGATGGTTGACGACTTTTTCTGGCTGCGCGAAAAGTCGAACCCGCAGGTGACTGCTTATCTCGAGTCAGAGAATGCATACACCGAAGCGGCGATGAAACACACTGCCGCCTTGCAAGAAAAGCTTTATAACGAAATGGTCGGTCACATTAAAGAGACTGACGAAAATGTGCCTTATCGCCAGGGCGAGTACTTTTATTATTCGCGTACCGTGAAAGGAATGCAGTATCCGATCTACGCGCGCAAGAAAGGGAGCACAGAAGCAAAGGAAGAGATTACGCTCGACCTGAACGAGATGGCGAAGGGTTTGAAGTATTTGGGACTCGGCGCTTATGCAGTCAGTGATGACGGAAACTACCTGGCCTACAGTAGCGACACCACGGGCTACCGTCAGTACAAACTTCAGGTTAAAGACCTGCGCACCGGTCAACTGCTTCCTGACTCGGTTGAGCGAGTGGGATCCGTGATGTGGGCTACCGATAACAAGACCATCTTCTATTCCACGGAAGATGCAGTTACAAAACGCTCTGACAAGTTTTTCCGTCACGTTATTGGAACGGACAAGAGCGACCTCGTCTTCGAAGACAAGAACGAGTTGTTTGACGTTTACGGCGGCCGCACGCGCGACAAGAAGATGATTCTGATCGCCTCCGGCAGCAAAACGTCGACTGAATATCTATATATTCCCGCGGATAGTCCCACCGATGCACCGAAGGTGATCCTGCCACGCGAAGCCGACCATGAGTATTCAGTGGATCATCGCGACGGCCTTTTCTATATCCGCACCAACCAGGGCGCCAAGAATTTCCGCCTGGTGACCGCGCCAGTTGCAAATCCTGGCAAAGCAAATTGGAAAGAGATCATCGCGCACCGGCCCGCAGTCAAGATCGATGACATTGATCTCTTCGCTAATCACCTGGTGGTCTCCGAACTCGAAGGTGGCTTGCAACACATTCGCATTACCAACTTGTTGACTGACAAGTCGCACCGTCTAACATTCCCGGAGCCTGTCTATACAGCTTTCGTCAGCACAAATCGGGAGTACAACACGAAGGTCCTGCGTTTTGGCTACCAGTCGCTGGTTACGCCGAGTTCCGTTTTCGATTACGACATGGAAAAGCAGACCCGGGTGTTGTTGAAGCAAACTGAGGTGCCCGGAGGTTTCGACCGAAACAACTACCAGTCGGAACGCATTTTTGCTACCGCTTCCGATGGCACAAAGATTCCAATGTCGGTCGTTTATCGCAAGGGCACGAAGATGGATGGCAAGGCGCCGCTGTTGCTTTATGGCTATGGTTCCTATGGCGCATCGATGACTCCTAACTTTTCCTCCAATCGCTTGAGTCTGTTGGATCGAGGTGTCATCTACGTGATTACGCACATTCGCGGTGGCGGCGAGATGGGCGAGGAGTGGCGTGATGCCGGCAGGATGATGAAGAAGATGAACACGTTCACGGACTTCATCGCTTCTGCAGAGCATCTGGTGAAGAATAAATACACGTCGAGCGATCGCCTGGTCATTCAAGGCGGCAGCGCGGGCGGTCTGCTAATGGGTGCAGTTACAAACATGCGTCCTGATTTGTTCAAAGCTGTCGTTTCCCAGGTGCCGTTTGTTGATGTGCTGAACACAATGCTTGACGCATCGTTGCCGCTGACGACCAGCGAGTACATTGAGTGGGGTAATCCGAACGAGAAGGCCGCCTACGATTACATGGCCAAGTATTCGCCTTACGACAATATCGCGAAGGCGAATTATCCCGCGCAGCTCGTCAAGGTTTCCCTAAACGACAGTCAAGTGCCTTATTGGGAAGGCGCGAAATTCGTCGCGAAAATGAGAGTCATGAAGACAGATAACAACCCGCTGCTCCTAAAAACGAACATGGGGGCCGGACATGGTGGCTCATCGGGCCGTTATGATTACCTGCGTGAGGTGGCTTTTGATTACGCCTTCATGCTTTGGCAGATGGGCATTTCGGAGTAGGTTCTCAGGAAGGAACTAAAATACCGCCAAGACACCAAGAAACGCCAAGGGCGCCGAGAACGACTTCGCCGTAAAGTTGAACTAGATTTAATCCAACTTAGGGGCTTACAGATTCTTGGCGCTCTTGGCGTATCTTTGCGTCTTGGCGGTGAATCGGGAAAAGTAAGCGAGCCCGGTCTATTCATTCAGGTTGTCTAACCCATTAAATCGCCAGCCAAATTTAGTTCGTACGAAAGAATAAATCACCACTTCATCCCCCGCGCCGTTCTTACAAGCGATAGTGAATTCTTTTGGCCGGGCTGGGTCACTTTCTGGTTTCGCCTCGGCAAAGCAGACGGCTGCATCACCTTCATGATTGAAAACCTCGCGGTAGCGTGAGATGAGTTGGGCCCTACTGCGCACAGTCCGCATGCCATAAGGCATAGAGATCGGGAACTGCGATAGGTTCGCCACCATAGACTTGTTTTTCTTGATGACCGCTGTCCGGAACTCTTCCCAAAATGCTTCTCGCGACTGGCTGCCTTGAAAGCGAGCGCCCCAGCTACTGACACTTCCCATCAGCAATACTGCAACACAAACAACCATCCTTTTCATTCTCATGTCCTTCATCCTCTATGTAAGTAGACTCATTGGTTCGCTCGCGCGGCAGCTTCTATTTTGTTCAGCAGCCCGTTCAACGTCCGTCGATCGAGCAAACGCCCATTTATCACTACTGCATTGATTTTCTGCGTATTGCGGATGTCGCGGAGGGGATTGGCGTCGAGTAAAACCAGATCGGCAACCTTACCCTGCTCTATTGTCCCCAAATCGCGGCTTCGCTGGAAAAAGCGCGCGGCATTCAATGTAGCACTTTGCAGCGCTTGCAGCGGCGTCAATCCTGCTTCAACAAGCAATGCCAGTTCGTCGTGCAAGCTAAACCCGGGAGCACAGAAAGGACTGATCTCGTCGGTGCCAGCCAGAATCCCCACTCCCTCCCGATGCAACAGTCCCACCAGCGCCTTTTCCTTCTGAACCAAGGTGCGACGATTCGACCATTCCTCCCGAGGTATGTTTACCGCATCGACAGTCATGCGCACCCAGCGCCGTGCCCACGAAGGTTTGACGTATTTCAGACGCGGATCATTCGCCAGTGTTGGGTCGTCGAGCGAAGCATAGCTTTGACGCATGATAATAGTGGGACACAGCCAGGTGTGATTGCGCTTCAGAATCGCAGCTAATGCTCGGGCCTTCTGCGCATCAGCCTTAGCTTCATCGAGGCCCGTGAAGTGTTCGATACTTTTTTGTCCAGCCCCGGAGACTTCGGCAGCCGACAGCATCTGAGGAACATGACCCGCCACCGGAAGGTTTAGCTTGCGTGCTTCGTCGACTACAGCAAAGTAAGCCTCTCTAGAAACGCCGTCATGAACTTTTACAAAATCCGCGCCAGCGAGTTTTGCTTGTCTTACTAACTCACGTGCCGCCCGGGCTGTGATCGGGCTTTGACCGAGAATCGGACTGGCGATCACCATGCGCGGGCCCATTAATGCACCGGCAGTTATTTCAGCGCGCCACTGATGAAATGCTGGGTCGCCCTCCATGATCCTGATTCCGGTGACACCATTCGCGAGGAAAAGTGCCAAGTGTCCCTGCTTGTCGAAGTCGTCAGTACCCAGATGGGCATGCATATCCCACAGGCCCGGAATGAGAAACTTAGCCCGCGCATCAACAATCTCGGCCTTGCGCGGGATTTTGACTCGACCTGTTTTCCCCACACTCACAATGCGTCCATCGCGTATGACAATAGTCATCCCGGTCTGCAAAGGAGCGCCAGTAGCATCGATAATGTTTACCTGAGTAAACACGAGTGTGCGGCGGGCAGCAGGTTGAAGCGGATGTGCAAGGAGGGGAAACCCAGAAGCGAAGAGAATAAGGAGACTCGCAAGGGCTTGTTTCATGAAGTTCTCGATCAGGTTGCGGTACATCTACGGTTGGGATTTAATAGGCCCTTCGCGAAAAGGCAATGGTAGGAACAACTCTAGGGAATTACAAGATTCTCGAAAAGCTCGGTGCGGGCGGTCAGGGGACGGTCTATAAAGCGATTGATTCGAAACTAGGCCGCCCCGTAGTTATCAAGGTCCTGCCCGCCGAGCTGACGGCTAAAGAAGCAAACCTGAAACGCTTCGAGCGCGAAGCGCGTTTGGCCTCATCTCTCGATCATCCAAATATCTGCACAATTTTCGACCTCAACGTTATCAACGGAATCCATTTTATCGCGATGCAGTTTATCGAAGGGCGGAATGTGCGCCAGCTCGTAAATGGCAGGCCGCTTGGTTTGGCGAGTGCACTTTCGATTGCTATTCAAGTGACGGATGCTCTGGCTGCGGCCCACGCCCAGGGAATCATTCATCGCGACATCAAGGCTGGCAACGTGATGGTTACCAGCAAAGGTCAGGTGAAGGTACTGGATTTTGGTTTAGCTAAACTGCTTGATGAAGATGCGGCGCGAACTTCAGGCATTCATCATACGGAGCTGACTGAGGTGGGCATTCCCTACGGTACGGCAACGTATGCTGCGCCTGAACAAGCGCGCGGGGAGCGAGTGGATTCACGCGCCGACATCTTCTCCGCCGGGGTACTGCTTTACGAAATGCTCACTGGCAGTTGGCCGTTCAAAGGGAAAACGGCTGTCGACGTACGTCACGCCGTTGTCCATGAAGAGCCGGAGCCCCTGGCTACGGCCCGTCCAGATCCGGTGCCGCCACGTTTGCAACAGATTCTCGACCGTGCAATGCAAAAGAATCCGCGCGATCGTTATCAGAAGATTGCCGAATTCCGCGACGACTTGCGGGCCCTCGCTCGCGAGGTATCCAGCGTACCGGGTGAGGCATTGCATGAAAGTACAGTGCCAGTTGCCCCGCGACACCTTATCTCTGCGAGTCCGGTAGCGCGCGCCTTTCGTTGGCTGAAAGCTGTGACCGGCGCCGAAGCCACCGGTCCATTTTCCGGGGCCGCAGCGATGCAGTCGCCGGAATCTCATGAAACACCACAAACAAGTATTGGCGACAAAGAGCGCAAGAGCGTAGCAATACTTCCTTTCAAGAATCTCAGTAACGATCCGGAAACGGCGTTCTACGAATTTTCACTTGCTGATGCCGTGATCACGGAACTGGCACGGGTGCGCTCGCTGATCGTGCGTCCCTCGTCTGCGATCGTGAAGTACCAGGGTCAGGCCCTCGATCCCTGCGAGGCGGGACGGGAAATGAGCGTGGACGCGATTCTGACCGCCAGCTTCTTGCGTGCTGGGGACCGTCTTCGTGTAACTGCCCAACTACTCGACGTCCGCAGCGAAGAGATTCTCTGGAGCGAGAAGATCGATGCCGATGCGAGTGACATCATCGCCGTGCAGGACACGATGGTGCAGCGAATAGTCGAGGGGCTGCGCTTGGAGCTAAGTACGGACGAGAAGGTCGAGTTGGCAAAAGGATCAACTTCCGACTCCGCTGCCTCGGAGGAATACTTGCGCGGGCGCAATTGCCTGGCCCAGTTTATTTATCACACGGTCTCACGGGGTCACGTCGATCAGGCAATCATTCATTTTCAAAGCGCTATCAAACTCGATCCGAACTTTGCCCTTGCTTATTCAGCGATGGGAAGTTGTTACGTTAATCGTGTACTCAAGGGCATCGGAGACGTTGGTGATCATGAGAAAGCGGCGGCTGCTTTTACCGAAGCCCTGCAACTCGATCCCAAATTGCTCGAGGCTCGGATGCACATGGTACTGATTTACCTGCATCGGGGAGAGAAGCCCAGAGCGCGTGAAGAGATTGAGCGTTTACGCGAGGAGTATCCCAACGATGTGGGCGTCCATTTCGTGCGTGGCATTCTCGCCCGGCTGGATGGCCAATATGAACGAGCCCTGCGCAGTTTTGATCGCATGGTGCGGCTCGATCCCGCCGAGCAGGTGGTGGCCAGCTACAATCGCGCCCGCATCCACATGTATCGGCAACAGTATGAAGCAGCGTTGGCCGAGCTTGATAAGGGAGCGGAGCTGGAGCCGGATCATCCGCTGATTCGCGCGTTTCGCGCCCGCGTGCTGTACTATCGTGGTGAGGTCGACTCGGCCGAGCGAATCCTCCAGCAGGTTTTACAGCAACATCCCATCGATGGCATCCGGCCAATCCTGGCGATTTGTCTCAGCGCTCAGGGCAAGCACACGGAAGCAAACGAACAATTGACCAAGAAAGTCAGACAGGTGGCTGCTGCCGACCACGACATCTCCAACTGGCTTGCAGCCGCTTACTTGCTTCAGGGAAAACAGGTGGAAGCGCTTAACTGGCTGGAGACTGCGATTCGACTGGGGAACGAAAATGTCGAGTGGTTCGAATCCGATCCTAACTGGGCCGATCTTCGCGACGATCCGCGTTTTCAGAAATTGATGGACGGCATCAAGCAGGGCAGGCAGGAGCGGAACATAACAACATGAAAACTTTTGTGATTGGCGACATCCATGGACGTTGTGCGCAACTCGAAACCTTGCTCGAGATGCTGCCGCGCGACGAAGCTGCCGATACAGTAGTGTTTCTCGGCGACTTGATCGATCGCGGACCAAACGCGCCCGGTTGCGTCGATTACGTAATTAAGTTGTGTCAAGCAAATCCTGAGCGCGTGCTTTGCCTGCGCGGTAATCATGAACAGATGTTACTGGACTTCATCGAGGGCACCACGAATCTGTGGATCACACCTGTTACCGGAGGTGAGCGCACGTTTGAACAATACTCCGGTGAGACCCTCATGATTAGAAACGAACAGGATCTGGAGAACGCGCGCCATTTAATCGAGGAAAAGATTCCGGCAGCACATCTTGATTTCTTTCGCGAGCGTCCCTACTACCATGAGGACAAGTTTGCGATTTACGTACACGCCGGGTTGGATCACGGCAAGCACCCGCGCGAGAGCACACCGCAACTTCTAATTTGGTCGCGCGACATGGATTTTTATAAGAACTATCGCGGCAAGCCCTGCGTCTTTGGACACACGCCCACGCCATTTCTGCCTTTGCGCGGGCGAGTCGGACGCCACGGTATTTACATCTTCCACAGCGCGATCGGTATCGACACCGGCTACAACCACCAGTCGCCGCTCAGTTGTCTGTCCCTTCCTGACTTCACGCTCTACCAGTCCTTCGCAGACGGCCACGAGGAAACGCACCAGATCACTTCCTTCATTCCTGAGACTTTGAAAGAGATGCGGAAGAAGGCAGGGATTGGACGGTAGCAAGCGGATCGACTAAAGAGTCTGGAGCCAAAGGCATTTTCCATTTCTCACTTCTCAATTTTCATTGGTGGATTCAACTCCGAAGTGCGACACCTGTGACGCCTGGGCAAGTTCGAGAGCGGTAAGTGACAGCATTCAAGTAACATCGCCACTCGGTACAGTACGGGAGCGTTA
>DASSCX010000296.1:0-7584 GCA_035697425.1 Pyrinomonadaceae bacterium
GAACGAGGATCAATTGCGAGCCGCTCAGTAGACGAAGTCGACGCGAGGATCTCATGAAGGGCAAGTCGCCTGATAAAAAGCGGCTAAGAAGCAAGAAGAGCGCTCAAACTCGCGCGAGAAAGACGAGCAGACCGGCCACCACTTTGGCGGAAGTGGCTTCAGTCGACACTCGTGAAATTGGCTTGCTCGCCGGCCTCAGGCACCCTGACCCTCATCGCTTTCTTGGCGCCCATCCGACACCTTCTGGGGTTGTAATTCGCGCGTTTCGTCCCGAGGCGGACAGAGTTGAAGTGCTAGTTAGTCGCAAACGCGCGCGAGCGCTTGAGAAAATTCATCCCGCGGGCTTGTTTGAAGTCTTACTGCCTGACCTAACTACCGTCCCTGAATATCGCTTGCAGGTTTACGAGAATGATCGTGTTACTTCATTTCGCGATCCGTACTCATTCCTGCCAACGCTTGGCGACTTGGATCTGCACCTGTTTGCCGAGGGACGTCATGAAGCGATCTACCAGAAGTTAGGTTCCCATGTGCGCCAGGTGGGAAAGGGCGCGGGTGTGTCGTTCGCTGTGTGGGCGCCCCACGCCGAAGGTGTGAGCGTGGTCGGTAGTTTCAATGATTGGAAAGCGACGCCACACCAAATGCGGAAGCTGGGCGGCTCGGGTGTCTGGGAGCTTTTCATTCCGAATCTGGCGCCGGGAAGTCTTTACAAATATGAAATTCGCTCGCCTGGTCTTCCACCCTTTCTCAAGTCTGATCCCTACGCCTTTTACATGGAAGTGCCACCCAACACCTCCTCAATTGTTTACCAGCCCGCTTACAAATTTCGCGATCAGAAGTGGTTGCAGCAGCGCGAGAATCGTGAGCACTACCGGCAGCCATTATCGATCTACGAAGTTCACTTTGGTTCCTGGCGTCGCTTCCTTGAAGACGACAACCGTCCGCTTCAGTATCGCGAGATGGCGCCGGTCCTCGCTGACTATGTTCGCCAGATGGGTTTTACTCACGTAGAGTTTTTGCCTCTTAAAGAACACCCCTACGGACCTTCATGGGGCTACCAGGTTGGTAGTTACTACGCGGCTTCAGCGCGCTATGGAACTCCGGATGATCTTCGTTATCTGATCGATTACCTGCATCAACAAGGCATCGGCGTAATCATGGACTGGGTGCCGGCCCACTTTCCCAGGGACGCGTTTGCGCTCGGCCGCTTCGATGGATCCGCGCTTTACGAACACCTCGATCCTCGCCGCGGAGAACATCCGGATTGGGGCACCTACATTTTTAATTACGGTCGAAACGAAGTGCGAAACTTCCTGATCGCCAACGCGCTCTACTGGTGCAAGGAGTTTCATATCGATGGTCTGCGCGTTGATGCGGTCGCTTCCATGCTTTATCTCGACTACAGCCGCAAGGAAGGCGAATGGCTTCCGAATCAGTTTGGTGGCCGTGAAAACCTCGAAGCGATCTCACTTTTGAAGGAACTAAACGAAGTGCTGCACCGTGTCTGCCCCGGGGTAATGATGATTGCCGAGGAATCGACAGCATGGCCGCAAGTCAGCCATCCCGTTTATGCCGGCGGTCTTGGTTTCGATTTCAAGTGGAACATGGGCTGGATGCACGACACGCTCAAGTACTTTCAAACTGATCCTTTGTTTCGCGGCGGCAATCACAACGCGCTGACGTTCGGCTTGATCTACGCCTGGAGCGAAAACTTCATTCTCCCCTTCTCACACGATGAAGTAGTTCACATGAAAGGCGCGCTCTTGAATAAGATGCCGGGCGATGAGCGGCAAAAGTTTGCCACGCTGCGCGCACTCTACGCCTTCATGTGGGCCCATCCGGGGAAGAAGCTTTTATTCATGGGCGGTGAATTTGCGCAGTGGCGGGAATGGAACGAAGAAGAAAGCCTCGACTGGCATTTATTGAAAGTACCGCTGCATGAAGGAGTCAGTAATCTGGTTCGCGATCTCAATCGCATCTACAGGAAAGAAAGCGCGCTTTGGGAAGGGGACGGTGAGGCTGCGGGCTTTCAATGGATCGACGCCGATAACGCGCGCGAGAACATCGTTTCCTTTATCCGGCGCGCCACAACCAGCGATCGCGAGTTAGTTTGTGTTTGTAACTTTTCCCCAGTCCCGCAGCCTGAACATCAACTCGGGTTGCCACGGCCGGGGAAGTACAAATTGCTTTTGAATACAAACAGCAGTCGTTATGCGGGCAACGTTGGAGAAGAAAGCGCCACAGCTTTTAGAGCGCGCAAGGAACCGTTGCATGGGCAGCAGTACTCGGCAACGATCTCGCTGCCCCCGCTGGCGACCCTTTGGTTTGAAGTGCCGAAGATGATTTCGGATCGCGGGCGTCTCGCCCGCGATCCAAATAATGGACTAACCCACAAATGAGCAACTGGTCTGATATCCGCAAACAATTTCCCGTCACCGAGCGAGTCGCTTATTTGAACACTGCCGCCGCCGGTCCTTTGGCGCGTTCGGTAATGCAAGCGGGTTCTGAATACTATCTCCAGATGATGGAGGAGGGGGACCGGCGCTGGGAACAGTGGTTGGAAAAAAGGGAAGCAGTCCGGCGCGACGTTGCCGCTTTCATTAATGCCGAACCGGACGAGATCGGCTTAACAACCAACACTTCATCAGGAATGAATCTGATCGTCGACGCACTCGAGCACCGTGGCGAGGTCATTTCCTGTGATCTTGAGTTTCCTGTTTCAACTCTCCCGTGGATGCATCGCAGAATTCCGGTTCATCTCGTAAAGAATCGCAACGGCGAACTCGACCTGAACGACGTAGCCGCAGCAGCGAGTGATAAGACCGGGCTGATTTCTTTAAGTCAAGTGCAGTTTTCCAATGGCCTGCGCACCGATCTGGAGGCGTTGGGGAACAACAAAGGCCGGCATGCCCTCGTGGTGAATGCGAGCCAGTCTGCGGGCGTTTTCGCTGTCGACGTGAAGCGCATGCGCATCGATGCGCTTTGCACGACGGGACACAAATGGATGCTGTCCGGTTACGGTTCCGGGTTTGTCTATCTTAGTCGCGAATTGCAGGGGGACTCGAAAGCGCGCGCCATTGGTTGGCTGAGTGTGCAGGAACCGTACGCGATGAAGAATGATGAGATTGTCTTGCGTTACGACTTAAGCGCGCGCGCAGAGTTGGGTTGCCCCCACTTCGCCGGCATTTTTGCCCTCGGCGCCTCGGTAAATTTATTGACGACCATCGGCGGCAGCGAAATCGAAGCACGGGCTCTCTCGTTAAATCGTTATTTAACTACTCGTCTGCATGAAACAGGTTGGAAGATTCTTTCGCCCTTGCGTGAGGAACAGTTTCGTTCGGCTGAAACGCTTGTTGCTTGTGACGAACCGGCGAGAATTACCGCTCAATTGGCAGAGCGTGGTGTGATTGTTACCGAAAAACCGCAGGGCATTCGCGTGGCGACAGACTTCTTTAATAATGAAGCGGATATTGACCGACTAATTGCAGCGCTGGGCTCGGTCGTTCCTTAAATTACTGTGGGGGCGGCACTCCGTGACCGCCCCAGATGTTTAAAATGGGTCGCCCACGGAGGGACGACCCTACAGAATTCTTCATAAGACACTACCGCGGGTTCAGCGCTTTCCTCTTGACCTGCTTGTTTTGGACGCAGCCGCCTTCGCCGCAGCCTTTTCGAAGTGAGTGCGCACGAGTCGGAGGAATGCCTGCATGATCGGCGACTCGTAGCCACCACTCAAACGGGCCACGCCCAGCTCCCAATTAATGTGCGCGCCCTCAATCCACCAACGGACTAGTCGTCCTTTTTCGACATCTTCAATTACCGATTGCAGCGGCACGATGCCAACGCCCATGTCTTCCTCGACCATGCGCTTGATAGCTTGCTGCCGGCTTAGTTCCATTGACACGCTCAGCGCCACACCTGCCTGGGCAAAGAATTGATCGATTAAACGCCGCGTATTTCCGCCCCGCTCGCCGAGGATCAATTTCTCTCCAGCCAAAGTGTAAGCACTCACCGCTTTCTGTTTTGCAAGTCGATGTCGTGACGAAGCTATTGCGACCAACTGATCTTCGTTGAGCCGCTCGGTTTGAATTCCGCGCGCTTCAACTGGAAGTGACACGAATGCCAGATCAAGCTCACCTCCGAGAATTTGACTGACTAGGGACTCGCTCGTACCAGAAGTAACGCTAACTTCGGCGCGCGGATGTTGCCGGCGCAGTTCTTTAAGAATCTTGGGAAGTGGATCGGTGAGCACCATGGCGGAGGCACTGCCAATTCGCAGCCGCCCCCGCTCAGCGCCCGCTAGTTCCGCGATTTCATCCTGGGCCGCATCGTGTTCACGGAGGATGTGCCGCGCGCGATGCAGCAAATGTTCACCTGCTTCGGTCAGTACAACCCGGCGCGGCGCACGCACGAACAAGCGCGCACCCAGTTCGTTTTCCAATTGGCGAATTTGCATGCTAATCGCCGCTTGCGTGATGTGTACGCGTTTGGCCCCGGCCGTGAAAGTGCCGGATTCGGCGATTGCGACGAACGCTCTTAACTGTCTGATCTCCATCTCTGCTCCATCTGAAGGTGGATTCGGACCATTATCACCCTCAGTTATCGTAATAATAAAATCTTTTAGTTTCCATTATAAGTTACCACTGCCTAAGATAATCAAGAATCCTGCCCAAGGTACTGCGCATCCGGGCCGGGCCCGACTATGGTCACGTCAGAGCGACGATCTCCAAATTTTCTCACAGCTCGCACCTCGGCGACGCGGCGCGCCGTAGTTGGAGTTGATGGCGGCGGCACAAAAACCGAAGCCGTCATTCTCGACGCTCAAAATCAAGTGCTCGGGCAGGGAATCGCCGGTCCTTCAAACCCGCTTCGAATTGGCATCGCCAACGCCGCCGCCGCGGTGCGCGAGGCAATTGACAAGGCATGTGCGGCGGGTCACGTGCGACGCGAAGACATCGTTGCCGCTCAAGTCGGACTTGCCGGAGCTCGCCGGCTGGAGTTGAGTATGCGAATGCGAGAGGCATTGAGCAATCTCGGAATCGCTGACGTCCAGGTTTGCGGCGATGCAGACATCGCTTTATACGGCGCGACTACGAATGGTGGACCGGGAGTCGTCGTCATCGCCGGCACTGGATCGGTTTGTTGTGGAGTAAATGCTCGCGGCCGTCGCGTGTGGGCCGGTGGCTGGGGGCCGATTGCCGGCGACGAAGGCGGCGGCGCCTGGATCGCACGTCGTGCTATCAGAGCAATTGCGCACGCGTCGGATGGACGCGGTCCAAAGACCTCCTTGATGTCGGCAGCCTGCAACTATTTTCATGTGACTACGCCTGATGATCTGTCGACTGCGATCTATGCGCCCACGATCACTAATGAGCGCCTCGCTGGATTCGGCAAGCATGTGGTCGACGCAGCAAAAACTAAAGACGCAGTGGCGCGCGAGATTTTGACTGAAGGCGCCCGTGAATTGAGCTTGATGATTGCGGCGGTGATCCGCAACCTGAAATTAGAAGACGAGCGCTTTCAGGTGGGCTACGTCGGCGGAGTTTTCAATTCCGCCGGCGAACTAATCCTGGCACCGATGCGCGAACAACTAAAACAGATTGCGCCCAAGGCTTTCCTGGCGCCGCCAAGCTTTTCGCCCGCCGTTGCTGCCGCACGAATGGCGCGCGAACGTGCTAATCATGTGGCGCTCGCCGTTTGATATGCTGTGGGCAAATGAACGCCGAAACTCCTGAATCCCTGCCGGTCACCGAACAAGAGAATCCGCATACCTGGAACTTAAGTTCACTCGCGACCCTTGAGATCGTCCAAAAGATGAATCAGGAGGACGCTCTCGTCGCTGGAGCAGTTGCCAAAGAACTTCCGCAGATTGCTCGCGCGGTCGATGAGATTGTTACGCGCCTCAAAAATTCTGGCCGGCTTTTTTATATCGGCACAGGCACGTCGGGACGATTGGGAGTACTGGATGCTGCTGAGTGTCCGCCGACCTTTGGAGTATCCCCGGAACTGGTCCAGGCAATTATCGCGGGCGGGTATGAAGCGTGCTATCGTGCGGTTGAAGCATCTGAAGATGACACCGCAGCCGGCCGCGCCGATTTGGAAGCGCGCGGATTCACCGCCACTGACGTCCTGGTTGGTATCGCAGCCTCGGGACGAACGCCTTACACCATTGGCGCGGTGAGTTACGCTCGTGCACTTGGTGCGTTAACGATCGCGCTTACATGTGTTCCGGCTTCCACGATAACTGAAGCGGCTGAACTGAGTATTGTTCCGGTCGTTGGTCCCGAGGTTGTAACCGGCTCGACGAGGTTGAAGGCCGGCACGGCGCAGAAGTTAGTGCTCAACATGATCTCAACTGCCGTGTTGACGAAGCTCGGTTACGTATCCGGTAATCGCATGTCGCATTTGCGCGCGCGAAACTCGAAGTTGCGCGCTCGCGCCCTGCGAATTTTGATGGCGGAAACGGGCGTTGATCAAGCGACGGCAAGTTCAGCACTTGAAGCCGCAGACGGGGAAACGAGCGCGGCCCTGGCGATGATCAAGGCGAAGTTCCGTTCTTAACCAGTGGGTTTCAATTCAGAAGCAGGAATCGTTTAGGGCCAAGGAAATTGGAGTAGTCAGAACGATCCACGAAATTACTCGAAACAACACCGAGAACAGTTCGTGTTGGTTCGTGCGGATTAGTGGATCGTTCACTTTCTCTTCGCAATGGAACAATTGAACTGCGAGCTTTGGGATCTTAACTTCAGGTCAAACTCAATAATCGTTAGCAACTGAGCGAATGAAAGCCCTCGACCTGGCAATCATCTTTGGTTACCTGATTGGCATCGTGCTCTTTGGGACCTGGTTTGCCCGCAAGCAAAAGACTACGAGTGATTATTTCCTCGGCGATCGCTCGGTACCCTGGTGGGCAGTGGCTGCTTCAATCGTCGCGACGGAAACGTCGACGATAACTTTTGTTTCCGTGCCGGGGATTGCTTTTGCCCGGGGCGGAAATTTCCAGTTTTTGCAACTCGTATTTGGTTACCTGCTCGGACGAATTGTGATCGCGGTTCTTTTCATTCCTTCCTATTTTCGCGGCGAATTACTAACTGTTTACCAACTGCTCGACCGGCGATTCGGCGGCAAGATAAAAGTGCTGGCCGCTTCTTTGTTCGTGGTGATGCGAAACATCGCCGATGGCATTCGCCTGCTGCTGACCGCGATCGTCTTGGCTGCGGTCTATACATCGTTCCAACCCAGCGCGAATGCGGAAGTGATCATCATTGGCTCCGTAATCTTGATCGGCGTGGCGATGATCGTGTTCACCTACTTTGGCGGGATGGAAGCGGTAATTTGGGTGGAAGTAATCCAGCTGGGAATTTACATTGTGGGCGCGATTGCCGCAGCCGTAATTCTTACAAACTCGATTGCCGGCGGCTGGCCAGCCGCCGTTGCGACTGCATCGCAATATAATAAGTTTTCCCTCTTTGATTTTTCACTCGATATAACAAAAACATTTACCTTCTGGGCAGGATTGATTGGTGGCTGCTTTTTGACGATGAGTACGCACGGTACCGATCAATATCTGGTGCAACGCTACCTTTG